>JBOGGT010000041.1:0-21527 GCA_050744225.1 Acidimicrobiales bacterium
GTTCCGACCGCGACATTGGATGAGGGGCTCGACGGATACAGCTGTACCCGGCTGGCCGCTCCGACAGACGCGCCGACCGGCTGGTAGAGACGCACCCCGGTGCCGCTGGCCAGCTCGCCAGGTGTCCCGGTAGTGGCGACGACCAAGCCGGCCACCGGTGAGGTGAGCGTATCCTGAGTCTCTCGCAGTTGGTCGGCCGCAAGGTTCGCTCGATCCCGGGTGTATTGCGTCTGTACGATTCCGATCTGGGTGGTCAGCTGCACACTCACCGAGCTGCCGAGGCCGTAGCCCGCGGCCGTAGCCAGTCCCTGGGCGTGCTCGAGTGAAGCGAGTTGGGCCTGGTCAGCCGACAAGGTGGCACCGTCGTTCGCGACCGCAAGGGCCTGCGGGGCACGATCCTGGGTTGCCACGACCTCACCCGCGGTCACGGTCTGACCAGGTCGCACGTCAAGAGCAGCGATGGACCCAGAGTTGACGAAGTTCAGGTTCATCTGGCTGGTCGGGCCAAGGACACCAGAGAAGGAACTGGCGTAGGAGGTCAGAGCGTAAAGGGTGAGGGGGACTGCCGCCAACGCCACCACCGCCACTACCGCCGCGGTGATTGCCCGCCGCCTGGTAGCGAGTCCCAGCGGAGGTATCCGGCGATGCGAGCGGCGCGGCGGACCCATGGGATCAGCAGACACCCTAATGCTGGCCACCCTGAAACGGGGCCGCCTTGGCAGTACCTTCTGCTCGGACAACTCTCCTACCCTCCTTCGCCGAAGGGCCTCGGTACAGAGGCTCGGAAGTCAGAAAATCCTAGCGGTAAGCTCCTTGCGGTAGCGAGCGGTCCGGGTGTCCTCGGGGCCCATGGTCTCCAGCAGGTCAAGGTAGGTCTGCCTGGCCTCGTCGTCGTCGCGCACCCGGTCCAGGAGGCCGTCCAGGCGAGGCCCGTAGTCGTCGTCGTAGACCGGCTCGGGTGCCTCGGCCTCAGCCTCCTTGGCATTCAAGCGCGCCAGGGCGGCCAACTGGCGGGACTCGGCGGACTCGGGGATGCGAGCCAGGACTGCCAGCGCCTCGGAGGGCCGCTCCTCGCGCACCAGCAGCTCCGCCAGGGCCAGGACTGCTCGGGTGTTGCCGGGCTCGATCTCGAGCGCCCGGGTGAGGTTTTCTTCCTCGCCGTTCTCGATCAGCAGCTCGACCTCCGAGCGCGGGATCAGCGCAGCCACCCAGTCGGTCACGGCCTGCTCGGGGAGCGCTCCCACGAAGCTGTCCACTATCTGGCGATCCCGGAGGGCAAAGACCGCAGGGATGGACTGGACCTTGAAGGCGCCCGTGATCCGGGGGTTCTCGTCTGCATTGACCTTGGCCAGCTCGACCTGGCCGCCCGTTGCCTCGACCACCCGTTCCAGGATCGGCCCCAGCGTCACGCAGGGCCCGCACCAGGGCGCCCACAGATCGACCACCACCGTCGCCTTGTCGGAGCGCACCAGGACATCGGCCTCAAAGCTGGCATCTGTCACGTCTTTCATCGATACAGACCTTAGTGGTCCTCTCGAAAGACTGTCGTCTCTGGGAGCGAGCTCGGCCCCCAGGCCAGTAGCGCCGGAGGGCGACGACGCTCCAGACCCCCTCGACCACCCCAAAGGGCCAGGCACCGGCTAGAAACCCATAGATGCTGGACAGGGCGCAGCCGAGGGCGAAAGCGGCGATAAAGTGCCGGCTGCGCGACTCCATCGCGTACATGGCCATCATGAACGTGAGCGCGCAGACCCCGTAGACGGTGATGGCCAAGGTCATGCCAGCCTTCCTGTAGGACTGCGGTGGTGGGCCGGGAGGGATTTGAACCCCCGTAGGCTGTGCCGGCAGATTTACAGTCTGCTCCCTTTGGCCACTCGGGCACCGACCCAACGCCCGCCACGATAGCGTCTCGGCCATGCCCACCTTCGACGTCGTCTCAGAGGTCGACCTCCAAGAGGTCCGCAACGCGGTGGACCAGGCCAACCGGGAGGCCGCCACCCGCTTCGACTTCAAGAACACCGAGAGCTCCATCGAGCTGGCGGACCACACGCTCACCCTGCGCTCCGCCTCCGCAGACCGGCTCCGGGCACTGGCCCTGGTCCTGGAGGAGAAGCTGGTCAAGCGCCAGGTGTCACTCAAGACGCTGGATAGGGGCAAGGTGGAGGAGGCCGCCAAGGGGGCCGCCCGCCAGGCCATCACCATTGTGGCCGGCATCTCCGCCGAGAAGGCGCGTGAGGTCAACCGGGCGATCAAGGACCTGGGCCTCAAGGGGGTCTCCTCGGCTACCCAGGGCGAACAGGTCCGGGTCAGCGGGAAGAAGCGCGACGACCTCCAAGCGGTGATGGCCGCCCTGCGCGAAGCCGACTTCGCCATCCCGTTGCAGTTCACCAACCGCCGGGACTGAGCCGCCTGCAGTTCACCAACCGCCGGGACTGAGCCGCCTCAGTCGTAGTAGCCGGAGTGCACGTAGACGCAGGCGACCCCCTCCGAACGGAACATCTCACAGTTGCGCCGGTCGTCATCCAGCGCGAGGCGCACATCGAACCCGGCCCCCCGCAGCTCGCCCAGGCTGCGCCGCTTGAACTCGGTCGCCGCGGCGTAGTCCCCCGAGTCCCGCATCACCAACAGGTCCCAGCGCAACCCGACCCGCTCCAGCCAGTCCAGCGTCAGTTCCCTGACCGACAGAGGTCGCCCGGTGAGCAGGACCACAACCAGACCAGGATCGAGGAGGGAGACGAGGCCCGCGCCCTCCTCGATGACCGGGTCCGCGCCGCAAGCTCTAAAGAATTTATCCCAGTGGTGCCGCCCACCCGTGACCAGGTACTGGCGGTGGGTGGCATCCGCCACGACCCCGTCGAGGTCCACCACCACCGCCGGCCCAGGCATCCCGGACCCGGCGCGCCAGGTCCATCCGGCGTTCGGGCCCTCATTGGCCACCGGCAACCCCAGGTTGGTCATCCGAGCGCGATCAGGCTGACCACCCCGGGCGCGTCTCGGGCGAGGCCCCGGTCGAAGGTGGCCAGGCGCTCGCGGTGGTGCTTCGCCAGGCCAACCAGGTAGGCGTCGGTCACTTGGGCGTGCCCTCGCACGTGGGCGAGGTCAATCTCCGAATACCCGAGCGAGTCTGGCCAGAACGCGTGGCGCTCATGCCTGGTCATCAAGGCCAGGACCCTGCCGGCCTCGGCGGTGCCCAGTCCTTCCCGAACCAGAAGGCGGACCAGGGCACCCTGCGTGATCGGACAGGTGGCGAAGGGCTCGTCCCGATCAGCCCACCACCTGGTGGCCACGCGGTGATGGACGTGATCAGCAACGGCAAGAGCGATGAGCACGTTGCAGTCGAGCAGGTAGGTCATTCCTCGTCGAGGAGGGCCCTGACGGTGTCGGTGGTCACCGTGGTTCCCAGGTGGACCACGGGTAGACCCGTGTTCTGGTCAACGCTCACCCGCTCCCCCGGACCCTCGGGACAAAGACCCCCCCTCACCAGGTCCGCCAGGGTCTTACTCAGGCTCGTACCCCGGTCGTGAGCCAACGAGCGGGCAGCTCGGTGAAGATCTTCAGGCAGGTCCACGGTCGTGCGCATCACTGCATCATAGCGCGATGAATCAGCGAGCCCTCAGAACAACAGGGTGGCGCTCTTGGCGAAGTCCACCACCGGCGCAGGGTAGAAGCCGAAGGCCACGCTGAAGGCCACCGTCACGAACAGCACCGCCCAGATGACCGCGGGGACCCGGAGACCGTCGCTGTCCGGCACCGCCCCTGCAACATCTTGGTCTCGCTCGGCCAGAGTGGCGTGGCCGGCCTGGTCGGCCAGAGCGGCGTGGACGGCCTGGCCGGCGACGGGCTCCCCTGGCTCGACCGCGAGGACGTCGCCCGAGATCCCGCCTGAGCGCCTGGGGCCGATCCGGACAACCTGGCGCGGGCCTCCCGCAACCGCCAGCTGGAGGGCTCCACCCACCCGTGCCAACCGACCCTCCGGGGTGTACATGACCACCACCACCCGCAGGTAGAAGAACGCGGCGATCACCGCGGAGACCATCGCGATCACCGCTATCACGTACTGGCCCTGAGCGACCGCCGCGGCGATGACGTAGAACTTGGCCAGGAACCCGGTGGTGAACGGGATTCCGGCCTGGGCCACCAGCAGCACCACCAGGCACAGGGCCAGCAGGGGGCTGCGTCTGGCAAGGCCCCGGTAGGCCTCGATCTGGTGGTTGGCGTCGCCGGTGCCGCCGATGACCGTGATCACCGCAAAGGTCCCGATTACCAGGAACGAATAGGTCAGCAGGTAGTACAGGGAGGCCGAGATCCCCCTTGTGCTGGCCGCGTACAGCCCGACCAGCACGAACCCCGCGTGGCTGACCGACGAGTAGGCCATCATCCGCTTGATGTCGGTCTGCATCACGGCCAGCACCGACCCGACGACCAGGGTGAGCACGGCCAGGACCCAGATGGCGGGTTGCCAGTCCAGTCGGAGGGTGGAGAAGCTGGAGAAGAAGACCCGGAGCAGGGCGGCAAAACCACCGGCCTTCGCCACCGCGGCCATGAACCCGGTCACCGGGGAGGGCGAACCCTGGTAGACGTCGGGGGTCCAGGTGTGGAAGGGCACCGCGGCGATCTTGAAGGCGAAGCCGACCAGCAAGAGGGCCAGTCCGGCGAGCAGAAGACCGTTGTTGGACAGCACGTTGGTGGCCAGGAAGTTGGCAATGTGAGCCAGGTTGGTGGTCCCGGTCGCCCCGTAGGTGAGGGCGATCCCGTAGACGAAGATGGCGGAGGAGAACGCTCCGAGGACGAAGTACTTCATCGCCGCCTCCCCGGACTCCTCCCGCCGCGCATTCAGGCCCGCCAGGATGTAGAGCGGGATCGAAAGGATCTCCAGGCCCAGAAAGACCAGGATGAGGTCGTTGGCGGTGGCCATCAGCATGGCGCCGGCGCCAGAGAACATGGCCAGCACGTAGAACTCCGGCCCAGTGATCCCCTCCTGCTCCAACCAGGCGGCGCCCACCAGGACCCCGAGGATGATCGAAGCGGTTACCAGGACGAATACCAACAAGGCGAAGCCGTCCACCGCCACCGCTCCCGACAGCGCGGTATATGTCCCGTGCGGCCCGGTGCCCCCGTGCCCGGTCACCCGAGGCCACAGCACGATCATGGTCCAGCCCATCGCCGCCAGGGACACGCAGATAGTGAGGAAAGCGTGGAACATCGTAGGTAGGCGCCTGGACGTCATCGATGCGAGCACCAGCAGCCCCAGCGCCCCGCCCAGCAGGATCAGCTCGGGCATGATCGCCGAGTAGGCCACCGGCGGGAGTGCGATGGGCGCGATGGGGGTCGCCGGCACCCCGATGGTGGCAAGCAGGGCAGTGCCGGTCACGGCTGGACTCGCGAGATGCGGACCGGTAGCTGACCTGTCTGAGCCACCGCCGGCTCCACATAAGAGCTGTTGCCTTCAATGTGGGAGATCAGGACATCCACCGACGGAGTGATGCGGTTCAGCACCGGTGCAGGGTAGACCCCTAGGAAGGCGATAACCACCAGCAACGGGATGATCAGTGCCCGCTCCCCAGTGCTCAGGTCACCGACTACCCCGCGCAGCGCACCGGGTCCAACGGCGGCGCCAGCCGGCTGAGCCACGACGCCCTTGGGCTTGCCGTGGAACGCCTGTTGGAAGGCCCACAGCATGTAGATCGAGGCCAAGATCACCCCGGCGGCGGCCACCACCGCCCACCAGCGATGGGTCACGAAGGTCCCGATGATGATCAGGAACTCGCCGACGAACCCGTTCAAGCCGGGCAGCCCGATGGCCGCCATCATCGCCACGGTGAACGCCCCGGCGAGGATGGGAGCCACTCGCTGGGCCCCGCGCAGCTCGTTGAGCTGCCAGGTCCCCCACCGGTTGTAGATGAACGCGATCAGCAGGAACAGGGCCGCGGTATACAATCCGTGGTTGAGCATCTCGATCACCCCCCCGGTCATCGACTGTGCGGTCAGGGCGAACAGGCCCAACACGATGAAGCCCATGTGGGACAGGCTGGAATAAGCCACCATGCGCTTCAGGTCCGGCTGGCGACAGGCCACCACCGCCCCGTACAGGATGCCGATGACCGCCAGGGTGAGCATCAGAGGAACGAAGTAGACGGATGCCTTGGGGAACAGCCCGAAGTCGAATCGGATGATCCCGTAGGTCCCGAGCTTGGCCATCACCGCAGCCAGGATGATCACCCCGCCGGTCGGCGCCTCGGCGTAGGCGTCAGGGGACCAGGTGTGCAGGGGGAATACCGGGGCCTTGACTGCGAAGGCGGCGGTGAAGGCCAGGAACAGCCAGGTGCCCGCGCTGCCGAGCACGCCGGGGTCAGCCTCCAGGGCGACCAGGTTGAAGGTCACCTGACCTGTATGTGCGGCGTGGATGAACACCACCGCCAGCATCCCCACGAAGAAGAACGCCGAGCCCAGGAAGGTGTAGAGGAAGAACTTCACCGCCGCGTACCCCCGCCGTTCGAATCCCCACCCGGCGATGACGAAATAGACCGGGACCAGGGTCAGCTCAAAGCAGACGAAGAACAGGAAAAGGTCCAGGGAGAGAAAGCTCCCCATGCACGCTGCTTCGAGCACCAGCATCCAGGCAACATACGACTTGGTGTTGCGCTTGACCTGGCCCCCGACCAACGCCAGGGGGAACAGGACCGCGGTCAGCAGCACCAGGAACAGGGATATCCCGTCGACACCTAGGTGGAAGGAGATCCCAAACGCTGGTATCCAGGAGTAGTTCGCCACCATCTGGTAGCCCCCCACCCCGATTCGGAACTCGACCCCCATCACGATCGCCAGCACCAGGGTCGCCACCACCGCCAGGACGCCGACGGCCCGGATCACCTGGTCCCGGTTGGGCATGACCGCCACCACCAGCGCGGCCACGGCCGGCACGCCGATCACCGCGATCGACAGGAAGCTGTGCGCAGCCAGCGCTGCACCGCTCAGGTTCACCACTGCGTCCGCCCCAAGCCCGTTCGGCACCGCGAACGCCTCAGATCCCGGCCCGGGAGAGCACCCAGGCCATCAGGACCACCGCGCCAGCGGCCAGGCCGAGGGCGTAATTGCGCACGTAGCCGGTCTGGAGCCGGCGGACCTTGGAGCCCACCGCCCGGACCAGGACACCGGAGCCGTTGACCAGGCCGTCGATTATTTGGTTGTCGACCACGTAGGACGCAAAGCCCGCCCCCCGGAATCCGGGGCGACCGATAGCGGTGTCGTAGATGTCGTCCAGCCAGTACCCGTGGCGCAAAAGGGCCGGCTCCAGGCCGGGGCGGTCCCACTGGCGCAGCCAGAGGGCGATCGCGATCCCGACGCCGATCAGGGCCATCACCGCGTCGATGACGGGCAGGCCGAGGGCGTAGCCCAGTCCGGGCGTCACCGGGTGCTCGAATGCCCCGACCACCGGAGACAGCCAGGTGTCCAGGAAAGCCCAGTTGGGATGGATCGGCAGGTCCACCAGCCCGGCGGCGAACGAGGCCACCGCCAGGACCACCAGCGGTATCAACATCACCGGGCGCGACTCGTGGGGGTCACCCGAGCCGCCGTGCCCGGTCGACCCCGGACCTACACCCACCGACCCGGCGCCCTGCGCGCCTCCCACCGACCCGGCAGCGCCCGCGGCCACCGCCGCGGCACGGGGAGGCCAGGGCCTCACATCCACCTCGTCGGTCCCGACCGCGTGCCCGGGCGCCGAGCCCGACCCCAATCCGGGACCAGGGGCGGCGGTCGCAAGCTCGGCGATGCGCCTCCAGCGGTCCTCGCCGTAGAAGCAGAGGTAGAACTCCCGCCCGATGTAGTAAGCGGTGAGCACCACCGTGATCTCCCCCACCACCCACATGGCGTGGCTGGAAGCGAAGGCCCCGGTGAGCACCGCGCCCTTGGACCAGAAGCCGGCAAAGGGAGGCACTCCGGCGATGGCGAACCAGGCAACAAAGAACGTCCCCGCGGTGATCGGCATGTACTTGCGCAGCCCGCCCATGCGTTTGAGGTCCTGCTCGTCGTGCATCCCGTGGATCACCGAACCCGCTCCCAAGAACAGCAACGCCTTGTAGAAGGCGTGGGTAACCATCAAGAAGATCGCCGCGGCGTACGCCCGGGAGCCGACCGCCAGGAACATATAGCCCAGCTGGGAGACGGTCGAGAAAGCCAGCACCTTCTTGATGTCGGACTGCGCGCAGGCCGCGGCCGCAGCCAACAAGGCAGTGGCCACCCCGAACGCGGCGATGATGGTGCTGGTCACCGGGGTGAGCGCCAGGATCGGGCTGACCCGGACCATCAGGTAGACCCCGGCGGTCACCATGGTGGCCGCGTGGATCAGGGCGGAGACCGGCGTCGGTCCCTCCATTGCGTCGAGAAGCCAGGGGTACAGCGGGATCTGGGCCGACTTGCCCACCGCCCCCAGGAACAACAACAAGCCCACCGCGGTGGCGGTCGTCCCGGAGATGTGGCCGCCGCTGGCCGCAGAGAACACCCCGCCATAGCTCAGGGTCCCGGTGGAGCTGAACAGGAATGCCATGGCCACCAAGAAGCCAAAGTCGCCCACCCGGTTGTAGATGAAGGCCTTCTTGCCCGCGCTGGCGGCGGAGTCCCGGTCGAACCAGAAGGCGATGAGCCAGTAAGAGCAGGCCCCCACCCCTTCCCAGCCCACGAAGGTGAGCACGAAGTTGTTGGACATGACCAGGACCAGCATGGAGAACACGAACAGGTTGAGGTACACGAAGAACTTGGAGAAGCCCTCGTCGTGCTCCATGTAGCCGATGGAGTAGAGGTGGATGATCGCGCTCACCCCAGTCACGAACAGGGCCATGACCATGGACAGCGGGTCCACCCGGAAGGCCACGTTGGCGTTGAAACCACCGACGGGGAGCCAATCGAACAGCGTCTGCACAAAGACCCTGTGCCCGGCGGAGCGCCCCACCAGGCCGGCGAAGGTGACCAGGGCGGCCACGAAGGACAGCGCCACCACCCCGGTGGCCAGCCAGCCGGCCCGGGGGTTTCCCAGCCGGCGACCGGCTACGAGCAGGACGAAGAACCCGGCCAGGGGGAGGACGACTATCAGGAACGCGGCATCGAGCACTGGTGCGCCTAACCCTTGAGCACGTGCAGGTCGTCGGCGGTTGCCCCAGCCCGTCTACGGAATATGGACACGATGATCCCGAGACCCACGACCACCTCGGCCGCGGCCACCACCAGCACGAAGAACACCACCGACTGGCCCCCGATGTCGTTGAGCATCCGGGCAAAGGTGACGAAGGTCAGGTTGGCGGCGTTGAGCATCAGCTCCACGCACATGAACATCACCAACACGTTGCGCCGCAGCAGCAGGCCGATCGCCCCGATGCTGAAGATCACCGCGGCCAGGGTCAGATACCACGCCCCCCCCAAGCTCATGTGAGCACCTCCTCGTCCTCCTCGTCCTCCTCGTCCTCCTCGTGAGCGCGTTCCGTGGCCTCATCGCCCGGCGGTAGGTCGGCGTCGTGCACCGGCTCGCCCTCCACCGGCGCCTCGGGCCGCGGGCGGGGCCGGCGGGCCAGCACCACCGCCCCGACCACCGCGATCACGAGCAGGGCGGAGGTGACCTCGAAGGGCAGCAGGTAGGTGGTGAATATCGAGCGGCCCAGCTTGGCCACGTTCGAGGCGTTGCCGCTCGCCGTGCCGGCCACCGACGGCGTGCCGATCGGCCAGGCAGTGCGGGAGAGCAGCAACACCTCTGCCAGGACCATCAGGCCCAGCAGGATGGCGATGGGACGCTGGCCCTTCAGCGGATCAGCAGCCAGGCGTTCGGCCCGATCCACCCCGATCAGCATGATCACGAACAAGAACAGCACCACGATCGCCCCCGCGTACACGACCACCTGCACCGCAGCAAGGAACTGGGCGTCTTGCTCCACGAACAGCACCGCCACCCCGAATAGGGTGAGGATGAGGAACAGGGCCGAGTGCACCGGGTTTCGGGACAGGACCACCCCGAAGGCGCCCACCAGGCACATGATGGCAGCGCCCACGAAGGTGATGTCGTCGGGAACGGTCACCCCGAGCAGGTGCGGCCCCATCAGGTCGACTCACCTGGGGGGGTGGGGAAGTTTGACGGTGCTGTACGCCCTCTAGTTTCCCCACCCCCCCCACCAGCGACCATCAAGGCCGCCGCCGCGACGGCCGTCACGACGGCCTCCCCCGGCCGGAGGAGCCGAACTTCACCGGTCCGGCGTTCAGCCTGTCGAGGACCCGCTCCAGCATTGCCGGCTTGCGGCGCGGCCCGAGCGCCCCCTCGATGGTCCCGTTGTGGACCCTGGGCCTCGCGAAGGCCGCCAGGCCGCCGGGCCGGATCCCCTCACGCCGAGCCGAGCCCAGCGCGCGCCGGCCCTCGGACCCAGGCAGGTGGTAAGCCTCGCGCTCACGCACCGAGTAGTCGTTGTCGGTGGTGCCCAGCCCGGACTGGCCGTTCTCGCCGACCCTGGCGCCGTAGCCCAGGTCCGCCGACCACTGCCGCACCCCCTCGAAGGCCGCCACCCCCGAAGGCGAGGTCGCCCGCATCCAGCCCGAGGTCATCTCGTCGTCGCCCTCGCGCCAGTCTTCCCACCCCAGCACGGCTGGCTTGCCGTCGTCGCCCACCAACAGCTCGTCCTTGGTGTAGATGGCGTCCGAACGGTTGTCGAAGGAGAACTCGAACAGCTTGGACTCGGTGATCGCCTCCGTGGGGCAGGCCTCCACGCACAGGTCGCAGTGGATGCAGCGCAAGAAGTTGATCTCGTAGACGAACCCGTACCGCTCTCCCGGCGAGACCGGCGCGTCCGGCGGATTGTCCCTGCCGCGCACGTAGATGCAGTGAGCCGGGCAGACCCCCGCACACAGCTCGCAGCCGATGCACTTCTCCATGCCGTCCTCGTAGCGGCCGAGCACGTGGCGGCCATGGAACCGGGGCGGCTTGGGCCGCTTCTGCTCCGGGTACTGGGTGGTGATCCGGGGCTGGAACACCTGGTGGAGGGTGACCTTGAAACCCTTGAGGGCGTCGAGCCCGGGCATCAGCGACCCACCTCCGGGGGATCAGGCCGGCCCTCAGACCCGGCAGAGAACACGAACGCCGCCCCCCGCACTGCGGCCCCGGCCTCCTCCCCGGCGGCCCGCTCCCGGCCGACGGTGATTGCCCGCAGCAACCCGACGGAGGTGACCAGCCCCCCGGCGAAGATGGCGAAGCCCCAGCGGTCGTCGATCAGCATCCCGGCGATGATCAGCAGCCAGAACAGCGAGCCTGGAATGAGGACCTTCCAGCCAAGATCCATCAGCTGGTCGTAGCGCAGCCGGGGAAGTGTGGCCCGCAGCCATACGTAGACGTAGCAGAAGACGATCGTCTTGAGAAGGAACCACAGGATCGGCCACAGCCAGCGCACCACGTGGGGCGCAGGCCCGTCGGGACCGCCGAAGAACAGGGTCACCATGATCGCGGACATGGTGATGACGTTCATGAACTCCGCCAGGAAGAACAGCGAGAAGCGGAAGGACGAGTACTCGGTGTGGAACCCACCGCCCAGCTCGGACTCGGCCTCGGAGAGGTCGAAGGGGGGGCGGTTGAGCTCGGCGGTGATGGCGATGAAGAAGATGAAGAACGGCACCACCCCGAGGCGCAGCACGTTCCACGCGGGCAGGAACCCGTAGAGGTTGGCGTTCTGGGAGGCGACGATCGCGCTTGTGTTGAGCGAGCCGGTGATCAGGACAACGGCCACTATCGACAGGCCCAGCGCCGCCTCGTAGGAGACCATCTGGGCGGTGGCCCGGATCCCCCCCAGCAGCGGGTACTTGGACCCCGAGGACCACCCGGCGAGCATCACACCGTACACCGCGATCGAGGACAGGAGCAGCATCAGCAGGATCCCGATAGGCGGGTCCGCCACCTGCAGCTCGGTGGTGTGCCCGGCGACGGTGATGTTGCCGCCGACGGGCACGATGGCGAACACCACGAACGCCGGCACCACCGACAGGAATGGGGCCAGGCGGTACACCCGCCGGTCGGCCTGCTCAGGGAGGAGATCCTCCTTGAACAGCAGCTTGGTGCCGTCGGCGAGGCTCTGCAGGATGCCGAACGGACCGGCCCGGTTGGGCCCGATCCGGTTCTGCATGTCCGAGATCACCTTGCGCTCGAACCAGATCATCAAGATGACCGCTATCAGCAGCGCGACGAAAGCCACCAGCACCTTGACCAGCACGATCAGCACCACAGCCCAGCCCACCCCGTGGGCGAAAAGCGGGTCGGTCACCGGCGATATGGGCGTGACGGCGCCAAGCAACCCCCCCATCACTCGCTCCCCCTGAACGAGCCCATCAGGTGCTCTCCAGGCGAACATCGGTCACCGGGGTGGTGGCGTCGATCAGGTCGCCGGCACCGCCCCCGCGCAGGTTGAACCCGAGCACCGCCGAGCCCCGTGGCACCCCGGCGTCGGCAAGGACCTCGACCACGGTGGCCGCCCGGGCCGTGTGCGCCCTCACCTGGTCCCCCGTAGCCTTGCCCAGCCGATCCAGGTCGTAGGGGTTCACCCGCAGGCGCGGGGGCGCGGACAGCGACGCCAGCGACCCGCACGCCTGCAACAGGGTCCCCTGGTCGTAGAGCGAGCGCCCCACCACCAACCGCAGCCCGTAGGCGTCGACCCGTGGAACCTCCGGAGCGCCGACCGGCCCGGCAAAGCGCACCAGCCCCGGTTGGTTAATCTGCCCGGTGGTCGCTCCCCCGCCGTGCCCACCCACGCTCCGCGCGCCCCCGCCTTGGCCGGTGGTCGCTCCCCCGCCGTGCCCACCCACGCTCCGCGCGCCCCCGCCCGGGCCGGCGTCGCCCGAGCCTGCGACCCCCTGGCCTTTGGCGGTCCACGAGCTAGGCGCCCCTTCGACGTCTGGATCGGCGAGCATCTCGGCCGAGGCTATTCCAGGAGTGGCCATCGGGTCGAGATCGGCCCACTTGGGCGGGCGAATCCGGACCGGCGTCGCCGGCAGCGGGGCCACGATCCCGTCACGGGCCCCCGGAGCCGCCAGCGCTGCCCGGGTGATCCCGGCGTGGGAGGGGGCCAGGGCACAGATCTCGTCCCAGATGCCCTCCAAACTGTCCAGTCCCAGCTCGGCCCCGAGAGCAGTCGCCACCTCGGAGGCGATCATCCAGTCGGGTAGGCAAGTCCCCGGTGCCACCACCTTCTGTCCCAGCCGGGTGATCCGCCCCTCCAGGTTGGTGGTGGTCCCGGCCCGTTCGCCGTACATCGCCGCAGGAAGGACCACGTCGGCCAGCTGGTTGGACTCGTTCGGGAGGCAGTCCACCGAGACCACGAATGCCGCCTGGTCGAGGGCGTGGCGCGCCATCCGCCGGTCGGGAAAGTCCGCCAGGGGATCGGCGCCCAGCAGCACAAGGGCAACCGGCTCCCCTCCCGCCGCCCGCACGAGGCTCGCCGCGGTTCCCGACCCGCGGTGATCGGGGACCCGTCCCCACGCCCGGGTGTACCACTGGCGCCCGGCGTCCAGGGTCACCCTCCCGGGCAGCATCCCCGGCGCCAGGCCCATGTCCAGCGCCCCGTGGATGTTGCCCCGCCTCTGGGCCGAGAGGACCTTGGCGCCGGGCAGGGCCTCGATGAGCGCTGCGGCCGCGGCGACGACACTGGAGGCGGTCTCGGCCAGGGAGGGCCTGCCCAGGATCACGACCACCCCGTCACCGCGCCGAGCCTCCCCACCCGCGGCACCCGCGGGGTCGCTGCGCCGAGGCCCCGAACCGGCCGCCCCGAGGCCCAGCAGGTCGCGGGCCCGGGCCAGGGAACCGGCCACGGAATCGGAACCACTGGCGGGAGAGGGCGCGGAGGGGCCGGCAGAACGGGCAGGATTACTTCCCAAAAGCTGGCGAGCGAGGTCGAGGGCCTCTCCGGGACGGTAGGTCACCGACACCTGGGCCAGGCTGGTGAGCCGGGTCGGGGCCGGGGTCAGCTCGACCAGGGGCAGGTGGCGGTCCACCACCGCCTGGCGCAGGCGCAGGTAGACGATGGGGAGCTCCTCGGCGAGGTCGGGGGCGAGGAGCAGGACCGCCCTCGCCGTGCAGGCCTCGTCGATGGTGGCCCGGGGAAGGCCCAGGGTGACCTCGGCCTGGAGGCCGTCGCCGAGCCGGGCGTCGGTGGAATCGCTCCCGATGACGGCCTTGGCCAGCTTGGCCCAGGCGTAGGCGTCCTCGTTGGCCAGGCGCGCACCTCCGATGAAAGCCACCGCGTTGGGGCCGTGCAGCTTGGCCACCTCGCCGATTCCCGTGGCCACCTCGGCCAGGGCCTCGGCCCAGGAGACCTGGACCAGCTCGTCTCCCCGCTTGGCCAGGGGGTGGGTGATGCGGTCGGGGCTGGAGATGGCCTCGAAGTCAAACCGCCCCTTGTCGCACAGCCAGGACTGGTTCACCGGATCGGAGTCGACGCCCAGGTAGCGGATCACGTGGTTGGAGGAGGACTGCACCGCCACCCGACACCCCACCGAGCAGCTGGTGCAGGTGGACTCGACCTGGGCCAGGTCCCAGGGGCGGGCCTTGAAGCGGTACGGCGAGGCGGTGAGCGCCCCCACCGGGCAGATCTGGACCGTGTTGCCGCTGAAGTAGGAGTTGAACGGCAGCCCCGGGAAGGTGTTCACCTCTACGTGGTCGCCCCGGCCGAAGAAGTTGATCAGCGGCTCGCCGGCCACCTCTGTGGCGAATCGGGTGCAGCGGTCGCACTGGATGCAGCGCTCCCGGTCCAGGTAGACCAAGTCGCTGATCGGGATGGGCTTGTCCCAGTGGCGCTTGGACTCGACGAAACGGCTCTCGCCGGGGCCGAAAGTGAGGGTCTGGTCCTGGAGCGGGCACTCCCCGCCCTTGTCGCACACCGGGCAGTCCAGGGGGTGGTTGATCAGCAGCAGCTCGAGCACTCCGTCCTGAGCCTTGCGGACCTTGGACGAGTTGGTGACTATCTCCATGTTGTCGGCCACGTCCAGGTAGCAGGCCGGCTGGAGCGAGTAGCCCCGCGGCCCTTTGACCTCCACCAGGCACATCCGGCACATCCCCACCGGGCGCATCCGGGGGTGGTAGCAGAAGCGGGGGATATAGGTCCCGGCCCGCTCGGCGGCCGCGATTATCTTCTCGCCCTTGGCCGCAGGGACCTCCCGGCCGTCGACGATCAGGGTCAGGCCCTCACCCATGGAGGGCCTCACCCATAGGGGCCTCACGCATGGGGGGCCTCACGCATGGGGCAGGCCCCGTCCTTGATGTGGCGCAGGTAGTCGTCGCGGAACATCCGGATGCTGCAGGCGATCGAGGGGGGGATGGACGGCCCCAGCGGGCAGATGGTGGTCTGCTCGGGCGGCCAGTAGTGAAGCCCGGGCGAGATGCTGTCACAGACATCCATCAACAGGTCGATGTCCTGCTCGCGCCCGGCCCCCAGCTCGATGCGGCGGAGGATCTTCTCCAGCCAGCCCGCGCCCTCGCGGCACGGGGTGCACTGGCCGCAGGACTCTTTGTGGAAGAAACGGGTGATCCGCCAGGCGACGCGCACCACGCAGGTGGTCTCGTCCATCACCACGATCGAGCCCGAGCCGAGCATCGACCCGGCCTTGCCCACCGCGTCGGCCGAGAGGGGTAGATCCAGCTTGTCCGGCCCGAACCAGGGTGACGAGGCCCCGCCGGGAATGAAGCACTTGAGCTGGTTCCCGGCTCGGATCCCCTGGCCGTAGACCGGGGCGTTGACCAGGTCGGCGAAGGTGGTCTTGGCCATCTCCACCTCGTAGTTGCCCGGCCGGCGCACGTGGCCGGAGAGGGAGAACAGGCGGGTCCCGGTGGAGGCTCCTTCTCCCAGCTTGGCGAACGCAGCGCCCCCGTTGAGGATAATCCAGGGGATGTTGGACATGGTCTCGACGTTGTTGACCACCGTCGGTTGGTTGTACAGCCCCATCACCGCGGGATAATAAGGCGGCTTGATCCGCGGGAACCCCCGCTTGCCCTCCAGGCTCTCGATCAGCCCGGTCTCGTCCCCGCAGATGTAGGCGCCGGCTCCGGGGTGGATGACCACGTCGAGGGAGAAGCCCGAGCCGAAGATGTTGGCGCCCACTGCGCCGTAGCGGTAGGCGTCGTTCAGGGCGGCCTGCATGCGTTCCAGGCCGAGGGCGAACTCGCCCCGGACGTAGATGAAGACCTGGGTGGCCCCGATTGCGAAGGCGGTGATCACCGACCCTTCGATGATCTGGTGGGGGTCGCGCTCGATGAGCATGTGGTCCTTGAAGGTGGCCGGCTCGGACTCGTCCCCGTTGACCGCCAGGTATCGGACCGGGTTGGCCCGCAGCATGGACCACTTGCGCCCCGCGGGGAATCCCGCGCCGCCGCGGCCCAGAAGGCTCGCTTTGTCCACCTCGGCCGCCACCTCTTCGGGGTGCATGGTGAGGGCCTTTCGCAGGGCCGAATACCCCCTGCTCGCCACGTAGCGGTCCAGGGTGTGGGAGTCGCGGTTAATCCGCAGCCGGGCGCTGACGATGGGTGCTGCGTCGGTGATCACTTGGGCGCTCCGCCCTGGCCCTGGCCTTGTGATCCGGGCTGACTCTGGCCTTGTGATCCGGGCTGGCCCTGGCCTTGTGCGCCGGGCTGGCCCTGGCCTTGTGCGCCGGGCTGGCCCTGGCCTTGTGCGCCGGGCCGGCCTTGTGCGCCGGGCCGGCTGGGCGCACCCGCCCCCTGGGCCTCGTGGTTCTTGTCCCACAGGGCCCGCGCCGCGGCCACCGCCTCGGCCGCGGCCTTGCGATCGGCCCGGGAGTGGTCCTGGCGGGCTCGCTCGGCGAGGACCTTCTCCCTCGACACCGCGAGCCCGCCCTCCCTCCGCACCCGGTTGAGCGTGCCGTGGGGGGGGATCGCCTCCTTGTGCTTACCCGCCGCCACCTCGTCGAGGAGGGTGTCGAGGCCCTCGTTGGTGAGCGGGCCAAAGAACCGCCAGTTGATGGTTAGGCACGGCGCCCGGTCGCAGAGCGCCACGCACTCCAGCTCCTCCAGGGTAAAGGTCCCGTCCATCGTGGTGCCCCCGGCTCGCACCCCCAGCCGCTCGGCGGCGTGCGCCATCAGTTCCTCGGCCCCGTTGAGCAGGCACGCCACGTTGGTGCAGATCCCCACCAGGTAGCGCCCGACCGGCTCGGTGTGGAGCATGTCGTAAAAGCTGGCCGTCCCCAGCACCTCCGCCGGGGTGACCCCCACCAGCTCGGCGATGTCCGCGAGTGCCCCCGGGGTGAGCCAGCCGTCGGCCGCCTGGGCCAGGTGGCAGATAGGGACCAGCGCCGAACGGGGCTCGGGATACAGAGCGATCAGCTCAGAGGCGCGCCCCGCGGTCTCCGGTGAAAGACCCCCACCTGCCGGAACGCTCATCAGCGGTCCACGTCCCCCATCACCGGGTCAACCGAGGAGATCACCGCGATGGCATCGGCTATCAGGCCCCCCCGCAACAGCACCGGGAGGCTCTGGAGGTTGACGAAGCTCGGACCCCGGATGTGCATACGGTAAGGCTTGGAGCCGCCGTCGGAGACCATGTAGCAGCCCAGCTCCCCACGGGGAGACTCGATGGCCACATAGACCTCGCCCTCGGGGACCTTGAAGCCCTCGGTAAAGAGCTTGAAGTGGTGGATCAGCGCCTCCATGGAGGAGTCGATGCGGCCCCTTGGCGGGGGGGTGACCTTCTTGTCCTGAGTGCGGTAGTCGCCCTTGGGCATCTTTTCGAGAACCTGGCTTACGATCTTGACCGACTCGCGCATCTCGTTGAGGCGGACCGCGTAGCGGTCGAAGGTGTCCCCGTAGGTGCCCACGATCACGTCGAAGTCCACCTCCTCGTAGGCCAGGTAGGGCATGGTGCGGCGCAGGTCCCAGCCGATGCCGGTGGCGCGCAGGATCGGCCCGGTTGCCGAGAGAGCCAGCGCAGTCTCGCGGCTCATCACCCCGACCCCATCGGTGCGCTGGCGGAACAAAGGCTGACCGGTGAAGATCTGGTCGTACTCGCCGAGGCGGGCTGGCACCATCTCAGCGATGGCAGCCACGTCGTCCTCCCAGCCGTCGGGGAGGTCCGCGGCCACCCCGCCGGGGCGGATGTAGTTGTGGTTCATCCGCAACCCGGTGACCTTCTCGAAGAAGGCCAGGATCACCTCGCGCTCGCGCCAGCCGTAGATCATCATCGAGGATGCCCCGAGGTCCATGCCGTTGGTGGCCATCCAGAGCATGTGCGACGAGAGCCGGTTGAGCTCGCACATCAGCATCCGGATCCAGGTCGCCCGCGGCGGGATCTCCACCCCGAGCAGAGCCTCGGTGGCGAGGGAGAAGACCAGCTCGTTGTGGAGCGGCGAGAGGTAGTCCATCCGGGTCACGTTCGTGCAGCCCTGGACGAAGGTGAGCTCCTCCGCGGTCTTCTCCATCCCGGTGTGCAGGTAGCCGATCACCGGCTTGGTGCGCAGGATGGTCTCGCCGTCGAGCTCCAACATGAGCCGGAGCACCCCGTGGGTCGAGGGGTGCTGGGGACCCATGTTGATGATCATGGTCTCGTCGTCAGCCACCTCCAGATCGACATCGCCCGGGTCGAGCGCCACCCCCTCGGGCAGTCGCAGCACTGCGCCCTGCTCACGCCGCAGCTGGTCGGCCCGGGTGGCGAGGCGATCGCTCATCTCCTGGGGACCCTCAGAGGTCTCTGCCACGGTGCCTGCTCCGTGATCGACCCCCACGGTGCCCGCTCCGAGATCGACCCCCACGGTGCCCGCTCCGAGATCGACCCCGACGGGCAACAGGCCCGGTCGGGTATCGACGGTTACCTCCCGTTCGTTGCTCGTGCTCATCTCGGCGCCGCCTTGAACTGGACGGGGACCCGGGCGATGGAGTAGTCCTTGCGGAGGGGGTGTCCCTCCCAGTCCTCGGGCAGCAGGATTCGGGTCAGATCGGGGTGGCCGGCGAAGGAGATCCCGAACAGATCGTAAGCCTCGCGCTCCATGGCTTCGGTCCCGGGGTACAGGTCGAACAGGGAGTCGATCACCGGATCGGAGTCCGGGACCTGGACCCGGAGCCGGATCCGCCTGCGGCGCGACAGCGACAGCAGGTTCACCACCACCTCGAAGCGCTCGGGCGCCACTTCCGCCGGGAGGCGGCGGCCGGGGTGCGCCAGGTAGTCGACCGCGCACAGGTCCGCGACCATCTCGAAGCCGTCAGCTGCCAGCTTGGCCACTAGGTCGTGGTAGCCGGCGCGCGAAGGGTGCAGTACCTCCTGGCCCGGACCGGTGGGGACGGCCACGGTGGTCGTGGCCACGCCGTAGGCGCCTGCCGCCATGGCCATCAGTCCAGACCCGCCGAGATCGCCGCCGGGCGGCGGGTGATGGGGCCGGTGCGGATCTTCTCGTGCAGGGTGAGGATGGCGTGGATCAGGGTCTCAGGACCTGGCGGGCACCCTGGCGCGTAGACGTCCACCGGCACGATCTGGTCTACGCCCTGCACTATTGCGTAGTTGTTGAACATCCCTCCGGTCGAAGCGCAGACCCCCATGGAGATCACCCACTTGGGCTCCACCATCTGGTCGTAGACCTGGCGGAGCACGGGGGCCATCTTCTGGCTCACCCGTCCAGCCACGATCATCACATCGGCCTGTCGGGGCGAAGCGCGGAACACCTCCATCCCGAAGCGGGCGAGGTCGAAGTCGCCCGCCCCTGCGGCCATCATCTCGATGGCGCAGCAGGCCAGCCCGAAACTGGCGGGCCACAAGCTGTTGCGCCTCGCCCATTTCACCAACTCCTCAATCGGAGCGGTCAAGAAGTTGTGGTTGAGGTCCTCGAGACTCACCTATCGCTCGCCCTCAGGCCGCTTCCCCGGGAGCAGGGAGCGCGCCTGGCGCGCCTGGACCGGCGACGGACTCAGCGAGGCCCTCCGAACCGGGACCGAGGCGTCGGACGGTGGAGGAGGTGCTGCGGGTCAAGTCCCCCGGAGGACGCAGGCGCTTGGCCGGCCCCCAGTCCAGTGCCCCGTTGCTCACCAAGTAGATGAAGGAGCCGACCACTGCCGCCGAGAAGACCAGGATCTCGACCAGCCCGAAAGTGCCCAGCTGCCGGAAGACCACGGCCCAGGGATAAAGGAAGATGATCTCGATGTCGAAGATGATGAAGATCATGGCTACCAGGTAGAAGCGCACCGGGAAGCGCTGGGCCGGCTCCCTGGCGGGCACTATCCCGCACTCATACGGCGCGGTCTTGGCCTTGGTCACCTTGGAGGGACCGAGCATCCGGGACGCCAGGAGGTTCAGCCCGGCGAAGGCCGTGGCCAGTACGACGAGAAAGATGACCCCCAAATAGGTGCTGAACCCTGTTGCTGGCATGTCGTCCTCCCTTCGTCATGTCTACCGCTGTCGCGACCCTACCTCAACTCGGACCCCCGGAGCTACTAGGCCAGAACGCGGCGGCAGGTTTAGTCGGCGTCGGAGGGCCTCCGCCAGACCCTGGCAGCTGGTTTAGTCGGCGTCGGAGGGCCTCCGCCAGGACCCCTGCCAAACCCTCCGTGAGGTTTCGCGGAGTTACGGCGAGAACCTCCCAACCCGCTGAAGCGAGCCGCAGCGTCCGTGCCTTGTCCCCATGGAAGGCCTCCGGCGTGTCATGCCAGGCCTCGCTGTCGAGTTCGAGAGCGAGCTTGTGCTCGGGCCAGGCGAAGTCTGTCCTGGCGATCACCCTTCCGCGGTGAACAACGGGGTGCTGAAGCTGCGGCCTAGGGAGTTTGAGTTCCAGCAGTTGTCGTAGCAAATGCATCTCCGCGTCGCTTTCTGCCCGAGCGGACCCTGCCCCACCGGACCCTGCCCGAGCGGACCCTGCCCCACCGGGCGTCCATGCCTCCAGGACCTGGCGAAGCAAGGCCGATCCCGGTCTGCCCCTCCCCGCCAGGGCATCTACCCGCCGCAGGAAAAAGTCGAGCGAGGTACTACGACGGCAGAGGATATGGTCCACCAGGCTCGCCAGGCGGTAGTACGACAGCTGCGACGCCTGGTCAATCACAGTGCGTGCGGGCGTCGTCAACTTCAGGACACCTACCGAGCAGAGGTCAACACCTGCAAGCTGCCTTGGTCGGTGCACCAGGACTTGCCCGTGCAAGACAGGTCGGCGCTGATTGGGTACTGCAACCTCGATCACGCGTCGGGGCATACCCGGAAAGCAATGAATCGCGCCCGCCGCACCATGAGAGAGCGCTGTGCCGGGACCCAGAACCAGACATGTTGCCAGAGCACGCTGGTCCCAGGTGTTCGGCGATCCAGCAATCCGGTACACACCGCGGCCCATCCGCTCCCATACCCCCCGCTGGACCCAGCTCCGGATCGCATCCTCGGACGCGCCACAACTCTTCGCCTGTCCGAAGGTGATCAGACTGAGTTGGGAGGAGAAGAATTGGCCTAAAGTAGGCTGGCTGGACATCTTTTCATGTTATCTCAGGTGTGCCTATTGATCGGCCCCGCGAACTGAGGAGTGCTACCCGTCAGGGCGACGGGTAGCAC
>JBOGGT010000042.1:0-5072 GCA_050744225.1 Acidimicrobiales bacterium
GCTGTGATAGATCCGCCTCCCCGCCACGTCAGCTACTTCGTTCTCCATGCCGGGACCACCTCCAGTCCCAACCCGACTCCGTGGTTGATCGACAAGGTCGGATACAATCCAACGGGGCCGCCGCCGGTGCGCAACTACTGAAGTCAACTTGGCGGTCCCTCACGGAACGGCCCATCGTTGCCTCTTTAGGCGGAAGCCCCGGCTCGCAGCGGTCAGGCCTCGGCTGCTCGGGTTGCGCCGACGATGGCGACAGCGATGACAGCGGTCTGGTCGCTGTGATTGCGCCAGGCGTGGCGGTTGCCGTTGAGCACCACGCAGTCGCCCGGGTGCAGGTGGACCTCGGCACCGCCGTCCAGCTCCAGCCAGGCCTCGCCCGAGACCACCAGGTCCACGTCAACGGTGTCAGTGGTGTGCATGCGCGGGTTGTCCGGCTCCAACACGTCGAGGAGCCCAGGAAGCTTCTCGTTGACCTCACGAATAGCCCCCTCGTGATCCAGGTTGCCGGGCGCGCCGATGCCATCTGGTGGGAGGGTGAAGTACCAGAACCGAAAGCCTCCCGGCGGGGGGTAGAAGCCCTGCGCCGGAGGCACCGCCCCGTCGCTTGGGGTGCGGAACGGGTCGTCGCCAGCCCAGATCAGGTTCATCTCTTGATCCGGGAGCATCGCAGTGGTCACGGGATCGAGCTGCTGGTCATCGACGACCACTGACCGGCCGGCATCGTCTTGCGCCGTCACGACACGGCGAACCCTCACAGCCGCGTATCCGGGTGGCCGGCGGTCCCACAGAGGCGCACGCCATACAGGTTGGGACCCGGTGGCTTCCAGGTGGCCTGTCGACGGGGGGCATGAACCTGGGGAGACCGAGCTTTAGTCTTACTCGCCATCGACTACCCGGGTTGCCGGCTCGATGCGCACGGCGAGCGCGGATTGTGCCTGGCGGAGGGCCGAGCAGACCTCTGCGGGGCGCTCAGCCTTGGCGAACACGAAGCCAAGGTAGCGGTCGCCCTCCGGCAGGGGCACAACCTGGCTGCCAGGTGGTATCGAGATCTCCAACCCGACGATGCCCGGCACCGCCAGCGCGGCCTCGCGCCCGGACACGGCGACCATTGTGCCGGCAGAAGGTATGGGGAGCATCATCACCCCCGAAGCCGGCTCTTCCCGGCGCAGGTCACCCAGCGGGAGGCCCAGGGCATGCGCCACTATCAACGTCTCCAGGCTCATGCCGGTCCCGAAGCTCAGCGACCGTGAGCACAGTCCCCCGATGGACCGGGCCGCAACCTCTATCACCCACGCAGATGGTCCGCCCCCTTCGCCTGGCGCGCTTTCGGCCCGCGCTGAGGTGCGCAACTCGGCGTGGACCGGACCCTCAACTATGCCCATCGCCGCGCAGGCGGTTGTGGACGTCACCGACCATGCGGCGGGGGAGAACCCCTACTTCGAGTCCGCCAAGAAGTAGCGGCTCCGCACCCGGGTGGCCGGCGGGGCAACAGCGTGCAATGGGGCACGGCGCTCAGGAGCCACCGTGTCCCATTACACGCGACCTTGCGGCAGCTCAGGGCTTGAGGACCGCCTCGATCTCCAGCGAGATGTTTATCTTGTCGCCCACGAGCGCGCCCCCGGTTCCCTCGATCATGGCGTCGAAGCTGAGGCCGAAGTCCTTGCGGTTTATCTGGGTGGTGGCGCTGAAACCGGTCCTCATGCCGCCGTAGGGGTCCGGGCCGGTGCCGTTGTGCTCCAGGTCCAGCTCGACGGTGCGGGTGACCCCGTGGATGCTCAGCTCGCCGACCAGCACGTGGCCATCGCTGCCGGCCTTGACGGAGCTGGAGTGGAAGGTGATCGTCGGGTAGGCCTCGGTGTCCAAGAAATCGGCGGAGCGCAGGTGGTTGTCCCGGTTGGTGTCGTGGGTGTCCACCGATGTGGCGTCGAGGGTGGCCTCCACGCCGGATGCAAGCGGGTCCTCGGCGATGGTGATGGTGCCGGCGAGCTTTGCGAAGCGGCCCTTGACCTTGGACACCGTCATGTGGCGGACGCTGAACTCCGCGGACGAGTGTATCGAATCTATCTCCCAGGTGCCCGCGGGCAGGTCTGTCTGTGTGGGTACGGTCTTTGTTGTCATCGGCATTCCTCCATTTGGTCCGGCAAGCGTGTTGCTCTTATAACTAGTTGTGTACGCAAGTATATTCCCTCACGTGCTAGGGTAGGGGGGGTGGAGGATCACGCCGTCTGGTTGAGCCCAGGCGAGATGGCGGCGTGGCAGGGTCTGATCTCCACCCAGGCCCGGCTCATGGCTGCGCTGGACGAGGAGCTGGCGGACGCGCACGGGCTGTCGCTCGCCGAGTACGAGGTGCTGGTGCACCTGTCGGATGCCCCCGAGGGCGCCCGGCGCATGTCGGAGCTGGCAAGCCTGGCCCTGGTGTCGCCGAGTGGGCTCACCCGGCGGGTCGACGGGCTTGCTGCCAAGGGCCTAATTTGCCGGCAGAGCTGCCCGAGCGATCGGCGGGGGAGCCTCGCTGTCCTCACCGAGGAGGGCCGCAGGCGGCTGGTCGAGGCAGCACCGACCCACGTGGCCGGGGTGCGCCGGCACCTGGTCGACCGCTTGAGCCCCTCGGAGCTGGCCGTCATGGCCGAAGCCCTGGGGCGGGTGGCGCTGGCCCTGAGCCCGAGTCCTGTTGCGGCCGACTAGTCGCTGAGGCCCGGCTGGTCGCTGAGGCCCGGCTAGTCGCTGTGGCCCGGCTAGTCGCTGTGGCCCGGCTAGTCGCTGAGCCCCGGCTAGTCGCTGTGGCCTGCGAGGCGGGTCGCCATGTGGGCGGGAAGCACGTCGTAATGGTCGTGGGAGACGCTGAAGTGGCCCCTACCCCCGGTCAGCGAGCGCAGGTCGGTCGCGTACCGGGTGATCTCGGAGGTCGGCACCAGCGCCACCACGCTCTGCGCGCCGTCGGGGGCGACGTCGGCACCCTGCACGCGCCCGCGCCTAGAGTTGAGGTCCCCGAGCACGTCGCCCTGGTAGTCCGCGGGCACGGTCACGCGCAGCAGGGAGATCGGCTCCAGCACGACCGGAGCGGCCTTGGCGAGAGCGTCGCGGAATCCCAAGCCAGCAGCCATCTTGAAGCTCATCTCGGAGGAGTCCACCGGGTGGTACTTGCCGTCGTCGCAGGTAACCTCCACGTCCACCACGGGGAAGCCGTGCAAGCCACCCGACGCCATCGCCTCGATCACGCCTTTCTCGACCGCCGGGATGAACTGGCGGGGGATCGACCCACCGACGATTTTATCCACGAAGGAGAAACCGTCCCCCCTTCTCAGGGGCGCCATGCGTAGGTGGCAGACGCCGTACTGGCCGTGGCCCCCGGTCTGCTTCTTGTACTTGCCCTCCGCCTCGGACGGGTGCGCTGATCGTCTCGCGGTAGGCCACCACGAGGTCCTCGACGTCCACGTCCACGCCGAACTTGCGGTGCAGGCGCTCGCAGGCCACCGACAGGTGGGTGTCGCCCATGCCAGCGAGAACCGTCTGGTGGGTTTCGTCGTCCCGGCGCACCGCAAGGGCTGGGTCCTCATCCTGGAGGCGGTGCAGCGAGGTCATGAGCTTGTCCTCGTCCCCCTTCGAGCGGGGCCGGATGGCGATGGCGAGCACCGGGGTCGGCGGGGGCGGCACCGGCACGACCACCGGCATGGACCTGGGCGCCAGGGTGTCGCCGGTGGCCGTGTCGGTCAGCTTGGCGACCGCCACTAGGTCCCCGGCCGGCGCCTCGGCGACCTCGTCGTGCTCCTTGCCCCGGATGGTGAAAAGGGTGTGCAGGCGCTCTTCGTTGTGCGTGCGGGGGTTGGTGAGCACCGTGTCGGGCGTGATGGTGCCCGACAGCACCTTGAGCAGGCTCACCTTTCCGACGTAGGGATCCGTGAGGGTCTTGTACACCACCGCCAGCGGCTCACCGTCCGGGTCTGGGAGCACCTCCTGGCGGGCGTCGCCAGCCTCGACGACCACCGGCGGGCGGTCGCTCGGGGCCGGGCCAACCTCGCAGATCAGGTCGGCGAGCCGCTCGATGCCAATGCCAGAGGTGGCCGACCCGCACAGCACCGGGAAGACGCTGGCGGTAGCCACACCGTGCGCCAGCGCGCCGGCCAGCTCCGCCGGGCTGAGTGACTCGCCCTCCAAGTAGCGCTCCACGAGGGCGTCGTCAGCCACCACGATGCCCTCGACCAGCGCCTCGCGCACCTCGTGCTCGCGCTCGGCCATCTCGGGTGGAATCTGCTCGGTGTGCGCCCCCGACGGCTGCCCACCCCCGACGGCTCCGCCCCCGCTGGGCTCGTCGTACACGATCGCCACGTCCGCCAGCAAAGCACCACCCTGCCGCCCGGGCCGGCTACCCTGGCGCTTCGGACCGGAGCAGCGCTGCTGCCGACCGGCGTCTTCGATCTAGGCCGCGGTCGCCACCTCGGGGTTATGCTCGCCCCTCTGGACGTGTCTCGAACGCCCAACCCGTCCGAGGACGTCGCTCGGGTCACCGCAGAGCTGGCGGTTGCCTTGGAGGGGCTCATACGCCGCGCCCCCGAGCAGTGGCACCTGTTCCAGCCGAACTGGCCCAGCGACCCGGGTTGGGGTGCCATTAGGGAACGTGGCACCAACCGACAAGTAGGCGCAGGCCTCGGGTAGTTGTAACCAGCCGCAATGGCATAGCGAACGAGCAGGGCTGGGCTCGGACCGCCCTGAAGGCTCGAAGTGGAGGCGACCCTGTGATACGGTGTCGTCCAGTCCAGCGTGTCGGGTGTCGGAGCTGAGGAGAATCGAATGCGTGTACGGCGGGTTGTGGCCCGAGTCACTGCTGTTTTGGCGTTCTTGGTGCCCATTTGCCTGGTGTCGGCTACGGCCTCGGCCGCCACCCCAACCGGGACGAACGCCACAGTGCAGCGCACCTACGTTGGCCTGGGCGACTCGTACTCCTCAGGCAAGGGCAACCCACGGTTCGAGGCAGGCACCAACGGCCCGAGCGACTTCTGCCATCGATCCAAGGCGGCCTATGCGAATCTTGTCGCCACCACCTTTGGCCTCCACCTGGACTTCATCGCCTGCTCCGG
>JBOGGT010000043.1:0-10043 GCA_050744225.1 Acidimicrobiales bacterium
GATCTGGAGGGCCTTCATCGCCTTCTCGGCAGCCAGATGAGCGTGGAAGCACGAGACTCGTCCCGGCAGCTCGGGATCCGCCGCGATCACCGCCGCCACGGCCAGCTCCTCCCCAGCCTCGGTGAGCCAGCGCTGGGCCTGGATGATCTCCTCAGGCGATGGCGCGCTCATGTACCACCAAGCCTTCGTGAGCTGGCCAGTAGACCATGGTGCCGTTCACATCTCGGCCTGCCTCGAACTCAGCTACATCGGTCACGAAGATGTCACACGGTACGGGGGCCGTGCTGGCAGCCATCAACTTCGCCTTGGCCTCCATCCGCTGACCTTTTTCGAGGTGGTCGAACACCATCATCAGGTCGAGGTCGCTGTCCGGTCCCTCCTCGTCACGGGCCACCGAACCAAACAGGATGATCCTGACCGGATCACAACTTGCCACCAGTTCATGGACCACCTGCGGCAGCCAGGCCCGCAACGAGGTGCTCTCTGGATCCGACCGGCGGGACCCGGAAGTCATGTCCGCACCTTCTCACTCGCAATGGCCGCGAGCGCTTCCTTCATCTCCCGTGCGGTCTCAAAGCGATCAACACGGGAAGGTGCGCACGCCTTGACGAGGAACTCGGCGAGGCTCGGTTCCAGATCGGGCCGCCACACCCTCGGGTCGACCACCTGGTCGCAGGGAGACTGCCACGAGCTGGGGTAGGGGTGATTGCCTTCGCAGAGCAGCTCATAGAGCACCACACCGACCGCGAAGAGGTCGGTGGAGACATCCCAGCGGGTGAGGTTGGCGTCGGGTGGCTGGTACGGCGGCGTCCCGGACTGAGTATGCACCGCGTCGCCAGCACGCGATGCAATGTTGAAGTCGAGCAGCTTCGCACCCTTGTCGGTGATGATGATGTTGCTCGGCTTGATGTCCCGGTGGACCAGGCCGGCCTCGGCGAGCGCCATCAACTCGTGATACTCGGCTTCGGTCAGTTCCCCTTCGGCCTTCTTTTGGTCAAGCTCGCCCAGCCGAACCGAGTCCGGATGGATGGCAACCAGGGCGTCCAACACGTCGAGCATCACGACCAGCGCCACTCGGTCGCCCATCCGACGCTTTCCCGTCGTAAAGGTGGCGAGCAGCTCGCCCTCGACGAACTCGGTGACCAGGTACCAACTGCCGCCCTCCATCTGGTCGGCCCAGTAAACCTTGACCACATGGGGGTGCTCGACCTTTCGCAGCGCTTTGATCTCCCGGCGGACCGCCTCGTCGGCCCCCGCGCACTCGAAGACCTTGAGAGCCCTCTCGGTGTCTTCGACGGTGTCGCGCACCCGGTAGACCTTGGAGAATCCTCCCTGGCCGAGCATCGACAGCACCTCGAAACGACCCTTGATCACATCGCCAATCGCATAGTCAACCGCCCGGGAGGGCGCGGGGGCGCCGGACGAAGGTGCGGCAGGGCTGGCCGAACGCAATCCATGCCCCCCGCTCTCGGCGCAGTAAACCACCTTCTCCGGGCGCTCCCCCACCCGGTAGCTGAGATCGAGCTGCCCGAACTCGTCGGCGCCGACCGACGCTTGAGCCTCCTTGACCCGTCGGCGCAGCTCCAGAGCCAGCTCGGCGCACCACGCCAGGGCGTCGTCGGGGACCACCATGGAAGGGTCCGGCCAGCACAGCTTCAACAAGCCGTTGACCGTGTTGTTGGCGGCCTTGCGGTCCCGCCCGCTCAGCTGGGCGCCCCACTCCAGGCGGCTCTGGACGACATCCAGGCGGGAGGTGCGCCTCAGCTGGCTCCAGCATTCGGCAAGAAAGTCACTCACCAAGCCAAAGTGGGAGGTGAAGTGCGACGGGTCGAGTTTGGGCACGTCCCAACCCGGCAGGTAGGCATGGATCCGGTCGTGGAACGCGGTGTCATCGCGCATCTCCCGAGGCAAGGGGCCAAACAGGTGACCCCGGCACAGCTGCTCGCTCACCCCCACGTCGAAGTTGCCTACCATCACGATCCCGCCGTCGGCGCGGATGGACTCCTTGCCGCGGCTGAACTCGCCGGACTCCATGTAACCCTTGAGGATGTTGACCCCGTCCTTGCTGTCAAACGAGACGCCCGAGACCTCGTCGAAACAGATCACGTCGTACTGCGCGACCAGGCCGCGCCGCCCGGTGGCGTTGTTGACGAACATGGCCGCCACCGTGGCCTTGCCGCCCGAGACGAGGTGCGCGTAGGGCGAAACCTGCTGGAACAGGTGGGACTTGCCCGTGCCCCGCGGCCCCAGCTCGACCGCGTTGTAGTTCCCCACCACAAAGGGGATCATCCGGGCGATGAGCACATCACACTGGCGGGCGGTGAACCGGTCAGGCTCGAAGCCGACGCTTCGCAACAGCAGCGCGCGCCACTCGTCCAGGCTGAAGCGTGCCCGGCCGGCAACGAACACTTCGAGGGCGTTCCGGGTCGACATCTGGATCGGCCGCACCCCCTCGACCCGGAACGCCGCATCTCCCGCCTCCCGAGCGGGTACCCCGATGTACTCCAGTCCCACCTCGGCGTAGAAGCCCCCAGTGAGCATCCGGTCGTTCTCGTTGACCAGGTCGTCCGCGATCTGGATGTCAGAGAGCTGCAGGCTGGGCAGCTCGGCCTTGTAGGCGTCGGAGCGCGAGTCCAGCCTTGCGCGCAACAGGTCGATCACCTTGACCTGGCCCTTCTCCCGGGCGCGCGACTTGAACAGCTCCTCCTCACCGGCCCGCACCGTGCGCTCCCTCATCGAGCGCTCGACCACAGCCAGGCCCTGGGCGATCTCGTCGGGATCGGTGGTGGCGCAATAGCGACCGAGCAGGAACTCCCCCACGTAGGTGGGAACCGGATACTGGCCCCGGAAACGCTGAGCCAGGTCCTTCCTGACCAGGTAGCCCTCGAAAGCGCCGGAGGCCAGACGGTCCAGCGGATCCAGGCCGCTCACCGGTTGCTCCCCACCCTCACCTCGCGCTGCGCCAGTACCTGGCCGCCAGCACCGACCAGGACCAGGAATGCACCCTCGCCCTGGTGAGCCTCGTCGGGAACTATCAGCGACACCCTGCCGGCGGCGGGAGCCTCCTGGGGGGCTTCGGCGATGCTCGTCCTCGGATCGCCCGGCATGGCGCGGAGGTCCACGGTCACGGGGTCCCCCACACCGTCCACCTCGACCCGGCAGAGCAGGTTGAGCCACTTGACCGAGCTGATCTCGGGGCGCCCCACAGCCCGGCTGGCGTCGCCGAGGGTGACTGTCATCCTCGGCACAATGCACTCCTGGGGACTCACACCACCGTGCTCGTAAGTCTGGTTTGCCTCGAAGCAGGTGATCCCGGGAGCGATGGCGATGCGGACGTTGGGGTCCCAGAACCACGCGACGGTGGGCACCTCCACGCTCGCCCCAGACTTGAGGCGGGCGCACCGGCCCTTCTTGGCACCTGCGACGGTGGTGGCGACGGGCAGCTCCACCTTCTCCATCCCCCCCGGCAACAGGATCCAGCCGTGGTCGGTCACGACATCCACCCTGGCCCACCCGGCTGCGAGCAGGCCCCTGATGCGCCCGGCAAGCCCCTCCACCTCCTTATCTAGAAATTGAGCGATGCGCGCCCCCGTCCTGTGCCCACTCTCGTCCAGCGTGCCCGCTTCCGTCCACCCAGTGCCACTGGGGTCGCCCGTGTCCGAGCCGAGCAAGACCTGCACCCCGTTGGCCGCCATGAGGGAGCGCAGAACGTCGATCTCTGCCGCCGTGCCGTTGCAGTTCGCGGCGCACAGCTTCGGCCCGGCGTGCAAGGCCGCGTCGGCTACCGGGACAAGGGCTGCCTTGGCGGTGTGGGTGACGGTGGGGAGCGCGGCGAGGCTGGACCGCAGGTCGACACCCAGGCCGGCGCCGACCAGACGGTCCGCCAGCCGGTGAGCCACATCCAGGCGCAGGCCGTCGACGAATACCGTGACCGTGCCGGGCGAGGTGGACGCTGGGGGCCCGGCCCGGTACCCGCCAGCCAGTGGGCCAATCAGAGACAGGAAGGCTTTGGCACCCGCCTCCAGCCAGCTCCGGTACATCGCCAGCACCGCCGACGACACCCCTGACCAGTCGGCCGCAGTGTCCACCGCCGCCAAAGCTCGGACCGCTGCGTCGTCCGCCCGCCAGCCGCGGGTCTCGTAGTCCGCCACCAGCTGGGCCAGATCACCTGAGGCGAGAGGATAGGCTGTCAGCAGCGCAAGCGAGGTGAGCTGCTCCAGCGCGAAGGCCAGGGGTGCCTTGTCCAGCTTAGCCCACACGGTGCTTCGTCGGGGAGAATGCTCTGCATCGAGCAGTGCTACCTCCGAGCGCGCCTTGTCCGGGGTAAGTGCCTGGAATGCCGCCAGCCGTGGGCGCAGACCGTCTTCGGCACAGGTGTTCACCTCCGGCCAGCAGTCCGCATCCTCGATGATCAGACGCCCTGGACCGGTGCGTGCGAGCAGCCCGTAGACGCCGGGGTAGTGCTCGGGCGCTTGGGCGAAGCGATCCCAGACGAGGGCCCACTTGCCCTGCCGCTGAGCAAGCTTGCGCGCCCCGGTGACCTCCCCGGAGCCGTTGGGGTCGAACGCGTAGTCCGTCTTGCAGGTCTGCACGAATGCCGTCCACTGTGTCGGATCGAGGCGTGCGCGCAGGGAAGCCTGATCGTCCAGCCACCCGATCAAGCTGCCGACCGGGTCGGGTTCGATGAGGTCACGGAAGAACGCAGCATCCAGGGTCCGGGTCGCCAGCCGGTCCACCGGCTGGTCAAGGAGACGGTCGAGCGCGTCGAGCAAGGTGCGGTTGGTTTCGGTGTCGCGGCCCACCGTGAGGCCCAAGCCGTGCTCGCGATCGGCCAGCAGGGCGCGGACCGTCCAGTCCCGGTCGTGAGGGTTGGAGAACCACTGGGCGCGGTACTGAAGCTCGGCGAGCGGCGCCAGGTGGCTCGGACAGTCCTCCACCGCTCGCAGCTGGCTACGCGATACGCCCGGGAGGTAGACGACGGGAGTGGCTTCTCCCAGTCCGGCGTCCAGCGTGCGGGCAACGACGCAGCGGATCCAGTAAGCGGGCCCTCGCTTGGCGGCTGGATCGAATTCCCCGAGGATGACGACCGGCATCCTCTCGCCGACCCGTCCCATCGCCGGGACCCATTGGGCGTCCTCGTCCGGCCACAGCAGGGCCACTGGGGCGACGACCGCGTCACGATTGTATTCAAGCGCGGCGGTCAGGCAGGCAACGACCCGGTCGATCACGGTGTCGCTCACGGTCCGCCCGCCCGCTGCCGGGCCGATCGCTTCTCGGTGAGGCTCAGGTGTATGTCGTTGTGGCGCTCGCCGCCACCGGGGTCCTTGCCGCGGTCCTTGCGCCAGTGGATGTTGAAAGCGCTCCGCAGAACCCCGGCGGTCACGAAGGGCCGGATGTTCAGCCGCACGCCGTCGTCCAGATCCGGTTCCCAACCCATGGACTGCTGGTGGGGCGCCTTCCAGCGTACGTAGATGTCGTGGGGGCTCTCGCCGGCCAGTATCGCCTCCAGCTTGCGTTGCAGCTCCAGGGCAGCAACCAGGCGAGCCTCGGCGCCGGGGACCTCGTCGCGCACGTCGCCGCGCTGGCGCTCCACCCAGTCCTTGCCCAGGTAGGTGTAGGTGAGCTTCTCCAGGGTTGCATGGTCGAGCAGGTGGTAGTTGACCAGGGCGGCGAACCCGTCTTGGCGCCCGTCCCAGATGTGCCAGATGAACGGCCGGTTGTGAAATACCCCGCAGTGGGCCTTGAAGAACTTGTCCCGCAGCCAGTCGGCGGGGTCCTTGGACTTGGCCCCCACTTGTGCCAGCAGCTCTGTCGCCTTGCCCGGCGACCACTGGTCCCCGAAGGCTGTTGCCAACAGCTTGACCAATCGCTCACCCGCTGGCGCCTCCCCCGACACTGCAGGCAGGCAGACGATCCCGTCCTGGTCAGCGAGGGTGTCCAGGTCGTCGCGGGCAGCTTGCTCCGGCCAGCGATACCCGAGCAGCCTGGCCATGGCCACCTGCAGCGGGTCAGTAGAAACCTCCGGCCGCCCCTCAAACAGCCACTGCGTAGGATCATCCGACCAAGGCTCCGGCAGCGGCCCACCTTCTTTTGCTATCCGGCGCCATTTGTCTTGATCGAACGGAACCTTCACCAGATATCCACAGCCCACCACTATTTTGTGATTCACCCGGCGTACCCGCTCTCTGTACTCCCCAGAACTAAGATAAGCCCATAGGCTCTGGACGTCATTCGGGTCTTTGGGGATTATGGGAACACTTGCGTCATTAAACATTTCTCCGCGGTACAACGTTACATTGAGTGTCCCAGATCCGATCAACACGCCAAGCGTTCCCAGGACCTCCTCAGGATTGAAGTTTGTGGCGCCGGAATTTCGCTTTAGGCGGCCGATACCGGACTCCCACCGCAAAAGGCATTCACGGCCGGCATAGGGTGCTGTCACCTTGGGACCGATGAGAAGACGTTCCCACACACTACTTATCCCTGGAACTTCCCAGAACCGTACGATGTATTGGGCCACATCGCTGGTCACCAATCCCTTCCAACTGTTTGCATAGGAAGACAGCAGCGACCAGTGATGAGCGGAGTCCAACGCCAGCAGGGTGTCCGGCGAGTCTCGGAGGATGTCCTGTCCCACGGATACAACCCCGCCATCCCGCAAGGCATCGGACTTCTGAGCAGCTCCTTGGACCCTGGTCACGTCGAATGCTGCGACTCGGCCCGAAGCGCCGGCGCCCGACATCACCATCAGGGCGCTCTGCACGACGTGTCCAGTCACCGTCCCGAAGGCGCCTGGACCAAGCGGGGCGAGAACGTCCCAGCGCAGCTTCCTAAGCAGGATACGGCGGAGGTTCCCGTAGTAACGGAGGAACAGCCAGCCCAATGGGGTCACCAGGGCCACGCTTCCTGTGGGTGCCAGGTCGACGCACCTTTCGATGAACACAGTGGCCAGGTCGTTGGCCGACGACGGATACCGCTCCGTCAGGTGCTCCGCCATCCGCATCGGCATTCTCTGGATTCCAAGATACGGCACGTTGGTGGTGACCAGGGTGTAGCGCCGTGACAGCAACGCTGCCGCGTGCGCCACACCTGTCGCCTGGCCAATACCCATGGCTGACCCTTCGCGCTCGCCAGCCAGCAGCTTGTCCAGCAGGGGCGCCACCTCGGAATAGTCCACCGCCAACAGGTGGTCTTCGGCGGTGGAGGCGGGCGGGTCGATCAGGCTGCCTAAGGTGTCCGCATCCTGGAACAAGGCGTGGAGCCGGACGAGAGCGGACGCTAGGCGTTCGTCGGCACCGGCTAAATTCTTCCAATCCTCTGCGGGGGCCTTCACTGGTATGCCGGAGCAGGCGATGTTGGGCACGGGCAGGGATCGCCAGGCGCCGCCATCCTTCCAGGCCTTCATGGCCACGGCGAACATCGCTATCTGGACACATCGGGGGTCCAGCTCCAGGCCGTACAGGTTGTCGGCCAGCACGGCATCAGCCGCTTCGACCGGGCTCGAGCCCTCCTCCTCGGCGCGCATCTGCCACAGCATCGAGAACGCCTCGACGAGGAAGTGGCCCGATCCGCAGCACGGGTCCATCACCGTTACCTCGGCCACCCGTTCGGGCCAGCCCTCGAACACCCCGGCGGCAGGGCGGCCCTCGTCCTCGAAGCGCAGGTACTCGAAGCCCTTCACCAAGGCGCTGTCGGGGTGGCGGCCCGCCCACCAGGCGCCGAGCGAGTTCTCCAGCAGGAAGCGCACCATGTAGCTCTCGGTGAACAGCTGGGTCACCGGGCCGAGGTCCGCTCCCCCGATCTTGCGCTCGGAGCGGTTGATCTCGTCCTTGCGGTCCTTCTGCCAGAACTGGTACACCCATCCGAGGGCATCGTCGGCGCGAAATACCTCAACCGGCAGCCCGGCGAGGATCGCCTCCAGCGCAACCCTGCCCTCCGGCGCCAAGCGCAGGCGCACACAGGGGTCGTCGACCCGGAAGATGCCGGGCAGGATCTCCGCCGCGAACCTGGCCGCCACCGACCAGCCGTCGGGCTCACCCATCTCTGTGGACAGGTCTTCGCAATCCGCCAGGCTGACCGAGACCTTGAACCTGGGGTGCAGGAGGAGGTCGTTCTCGGCCAGGAACCGTGCAAACAACAGCCGGTGCCACTGCTCGTAGGCGCACTCGGCGACCAAGGCGTCGGAATCCTCCCCTAGCTGGCGCCACCGCGCCCGCAGGGCGTTGCGCAGGTGGGCGCGCTCGGTGTCGAGGTGCGCGGGCTTGTCCCGGACGAACACACCGAGCCCGTCGATGGAGCGACGCGACTCGGCCTCCGAGGTCCGGCGCGCGGCCAGTACGGCGCGTTCCAGCCGCTTGCGCAGCTCCGAAGGCAGGGCGCGCACGTCGGAGGTCAAATGATCACGATTCGGCCGGCGTCGAGGTGGGGTTGCACCCGGGCGCGTAGCGCATCGACATAGGAGTCAAGGCCTTGCTGGTTGCGGATCGTGGCATTGGGGGGCGCCACCGCGACGCTGTCGGGCTCGGCCAGCTTGGCCGCCCGCTTGCGAGCCTGGTCGGATCGGCTTGGTACCAGGCTGATCCGGTCACTCCAGCCCCTCAGGGGAGTGGCGTCAAGTGACTCGATCAGTGAGGTCACGCTCGATATGTCGGCCGGAGTCACCGCCACCAGGTGCACACCCTGCAAGATCGAGTCGCGATCACCGGCGTCGAGGCTCGTCCACGGGTCAGTGGAATCGAGCTCGGCCAGAGCGGCGAGCCGCGCCGCCTCATGCTGGGCGGCGGAACTGGTCAGCTCAGCTCGAAGGGCTTGGCACAGCTCGCCGATGATCGGTGCAACCGGATCAGGCTCTTCGAGCAGCTGCCGACCAGCTTGGATCGCCTCCACTGCAGGCGACAACGATGCCACGATCCCGAGTCCGTCTGCGTGGCGAACCAGGCGCTGGAGGTTGCGCCAGGAGGCCTCCCGCTGGTCGCGCTTTGCCCCCGCTGCCCGCCAGCACTCCAGATCACCGCCAAGGGCCTGGCTCGCATCGGCAACCGCACGGAATCTCTGGTTCCCACCGAGGTTGACGAGAGCCTCGATATGACCCACCGCCGGTGCCTGGGGCAGGGGAGGACGGCCCCCAGCACGCGCACCCAGATCCTTGAGCAATTGGAGCAGCGCTGGTACCTGGGCGTCCTCCTTCCCGGCTTCGTAAGCTAGTGCAGCCGCGCTGAGTAGTCCCCTCACCGCAAGTCGCTGCGACGCGGTGGGCGGATCGTCCTCCTTCATCAGCGTCAGCTTGCCGACCTGGCTGGCGAGCACCTCCCTGGGTCCGCCGAGGTTGCGACCGTCCAGGCTTGCCCGGATGTTGCCAGCCGCGAGTAGGACCATGATCGCCGCGTCCACCGCGTCCTGCGGCCAGCCATAAGGGGACCCGGTGAACTGACGCCTGAGATCGGCTCCTCGCGTCCCCGCCGGGCTGACCACGGCCAGGACTTCGCGACAGACCGGATGCTGGGCGGGGCTGCCCTGGTAGGCGACCGCGAGGAGAGCATCTGGCGCCCCGTCCCGGACCTTGTCCGCCACCTTCTTCCAGTTGGCGTTGTCGCCCGCGCTGAATTTGGGGAACAGCCGAACCAAGGACCGCTGTGCCGCCGTCTCCAAGGCGCTGCCGAGCGTCGAGACTGTCGCCTCCCCGCCGCCTCCCTGGAACACCCGTGCGTGATCGACGACCTGTTGAAGGAGGCGGTCCAGTCGCTCGGAGTCGCTTTCACGCCTGGTCTTCATGGAGCGCTGCGCTTCGCGCCCCCCCTCGGTCTGGGGAGTCGGTGCCCAAAGTGTCTCCTCCGCGGCCAGGTAGCTCGCTGAAACCGCCTTGACCTGATCAGGATCGCGCTTCGGCAGGAGTACGAACACCGTGGGACTGTCCTCACCGGCTTGCGCCGCAGCTGCGCGTACCGCGGCTTCAGTGGTTGACCATTCGTCTCGGACCCACACCGGCACCTCGCCATCCGCCGCCGAGGGAGGCTCGTCCCCCCAGTGCCAGGCGAACTTGCGAG
>JBOGGT010000044.1:0-29215 GCA_050744225.1 Acidimicrobiales bacterium
GTCGCCCGCCGCCCGCCGCCCGCCGCCCTACTCCGCCGGACCTCTTGGAGCTACGTCCGGTTGTTCCATCACCCGCCGTACCTGCATCCACGGGGGACGCCGCGGCGGTCGCCCCGTCACCCGTATCGCCGCGGATCAGCGAGGTCGGTGCCAGCGCTGCCAGCCCCACCGGGGCGCCTGGAGGCATTGCCGGTCCTGACCGGCCAGCGGGCACGGCGCGGCGAGTACGGCCGGATCGTCCGCTGGTAGCGCCCGGGCGCCAACGCCCGCTCGTTGCGCCCGGTCGGGAGCGCCCGCCCACCGCGGGTGCGGTCCCCACCGCGGGTGCGGTCCCCACCGCGGGTGCGGCCCACGCCGGCGAAGGGTCCCCTGTCGGCGTTGGCGGGAGTGTCGGTGCTGGTGAGATCAGCCGACCACCGAGTCCCTGGGCACGCTCAGCGGTCGAGGTTATCCCGGACCCGGCAACCCCGGAGGAGACTGGCGCCGACCCCGCAGCTGAGACGCAGGATCCCCCAACCGCTGAGTCGCAGGATCCCGCACCCGAGGAGCCGCCCCCCACCGCCAGCCATCCCGCTGGCGGCCCTCAGTCTGCCAACGGTACCCGGCGCTCAATCCACCGTGTCGACCCACGGGCGCCCTGAGGAACGCGAAGCTCGGCATCATCTCCTGGTCACCAACGATTTCCCGCCCAAGATAGGGGGGATCCAGTCGTTCCTCTGGGAGATGTGGCGCAGGTTGCCGCCAGCATCCTTCACGGTGCTCACCATCGAGCACCCTGGGTCGGCTGAGTTTGACGCTGCCCAGGAGTTCCGGATCGAGCGCCTCGGGCTCCCGATGCTGCTGCCGACACCGAGCCTGGCTCGGCGGATCAGGTCGCTGGCCGGGGAGGTGGGCGCCAGCCTGGTGGTCTTTGACCCTGCGGTCCCGGTCGGGCTGCTGGGTCCCCGGCTGGGCCTGCCGTATGCCGTTGTGCTCCACGGCGCCGAAGTAAGCGTCCCTGGTCGCCTGCCCATCTCGCGCACCGCACTGGCAAGGGTGCTGCGAGATGCGCAAGCTGCCCTGGTGAACAGCACCTGGGTGGGTGCCCGGGCGACCGAGGTTGCCGCTCCGGGCGCCCTCCACCTGATCCCGGCCACGCCCGGGGTCGACCACACCCGTTTCGTGCCACTCGACACAGCACACAGAGAATCCACGCGCCGGCGCCTCGGACTGCCGGAGGGGGCCGAGCTGGTGTTGGGGGTCGGCCGGCTGGTCGCCCGCAAGGGTGCCCTCACACTGCTCGACGCAGTGAGCCAACTCGCCCCGACGAGGCCCGGCCTCTGCCTGGCGATCGCCGGCACCGGGCGGGAGGCAGAGCGCCTTTCACGGCGCGCAGCTGCCACCGAAGCGGACGTGCGGCTGCTGGGCAGGGTCTCCGACGTGGACCTGCCCCTGCTCTACGGGTGCGCGGACGTCTTCGTCCAGCCCACGCTCACCCGCTGGGGAGGCTTGGAGCAGGAGGGATTCGGGATCGTGTTCCTGGAGGCGGCGGCCTGTGGCATCCCGGTGGTTGCCGGTCGCAGCGGAGGATCCGCCGAAGCTGTCCTGCACGGGGTCACCGGCCTGGTGCTGGACAGTCCGGGGGATCCCGATCAGGTCGCCGGGGCGATCCGAGGGCTGTTGGACGACCACGCCCTGCGGACGCGAATGGGCCATGCGGCACGCCAGAGGGTGGAGGATCGCTTCACCTATGACCGGCTGGCAGCGAGCCTCGTCGAGAGCCTGGCCCAGATGACCGCCGCCCCGACAGGCTCGACAGGCCTACCAAGCCCGCCAAGCCCGGCGCGCGGCGAGCATCCCCGACGCGGCTGATCATCGCCACTAAACTGGTGGGATCGAGACAGGGAGGAAAGCTTGGTGAGAGAGCAGGCGACCGAGCGGATGGTCATGCACGCCTCACCGCAGGCGTGCTTCGATACCATCGTGGACTTCGAGCGCTACGCCGAATGGGCGGCAGACGTGAAGTCGGTGGAGGTGGCTGCGCGGGACGAGGAGGGACGCGGCACCCAGGTCACCTTCCGGGTCGCTGCGTTCGGCCGGAGCACCACCTACGCGCTCGCCTACGACTACTCCGGCGCACCCTCCCAGGTCTCCTGGGTGCAGACCAACGGGGACGTCACCTCCCGCCTCGAGGGCCGCTACGTGCTGGAGGCGGCGGACGACGGGGATACCGAGGTCGTCTACCACCTGGACGTGGAGTTGAAGGTCCCGATCCCAGGCTTTGTCAAGCGCCGGGCTGAGGGACGGATCATCCACACCGCGCTGGGAGACCTGCGAGAACGAGTAGAGGGCCGGAATGTCCCCTCCCCGCCTCCCCGCCTCGATTAGTCTGCCCAAATGGAGTTCCGCCGGATCAATGGCCTGCCGCCCTATGTCTTCTCTATCATCAACCGCCTCACCGCCGAGGCACGCCGAGCCGGCGACGATGTAATCGACCTGGGCTTTGGCAACCCCGACATCCCCTCGCCCGAGGTGGCGGTGGACAAGCTGGCCGAGTCGGCCCGCAACCCCCGCAACCACCGCTACTCCCAGAGCATCGGGATCCCCAAGCTGCGACTGGCCATCTCGGACCTCTACCTCAGGCGGTTCGGGGTCACCCTGGACTCCGAAACCGAGGTGGTCACCACCATCGGGGCCAAAGAAGGCCTCTCGCACCTCATGTGGGTGCTGCTCGGTCCGGGGGACACCGCGATGGTTCCGTCTCCGTCGTACCCGATCCACATCTATGCGCCGCTGTTCGCCGGAGCCGATGTGCGCCAGGTCCGCTTGGTAGGCCACGGCGAGAGCCATGAGGAGGCCGGTGGCGAGGCCTTCTTTGCCAACCTGGTGGAGACCTGGGAGGCCACCTGGCCCAAGCCCCGGGTCATCGTGCTCTCCTTCCCGCACAACCCCACCACCACCTGCGTGGACCTGGCCTGGATGGCCCGGCTGGTGGACTTCGCAAGGGAGCGCGGCGTGGTCCTGGTCCACGACTTCGCCTACTCCGACACCGCCTTCGACGGCTACATGCCGCCCTCGATCCTGGAGGTCCCGGGGGCAAAAGAGGTGGCGGTCGAGCTGTATACCCTCACCAAGAGCTTCTCGATGGCCGGCTGGCGGGTCGCTTTCACCGTCGGCAACCCGCAGATCGTGGCTGCGCTGGCAAAGATCAAGAGCTACCTGGACTACGGCACCTTCCAGCCCATCCAGATCGCGGCGATCGTGGCGATGAACGAGGCCCCCGAGTACCCCCAGGTGGTGAACGAGATCTACCAGGGACGCCGTGACGCGCTCTGCGACGGGCTGACCCGCCTGGGCTGGAATGTGCCCCGGCCGAAGGGAACCATGTTCGTCTGGGCGAGGATCCCGGAGGCCTACGCCGAGATGGGGTCGCTGGAGTTCGCCAAGTTCCTGGTTGCCGAGGCCAAGGTGTCGACCTCGCCCGGCGTGGGTTTCGGTCCTGGCGGGGACGACCACGTCCGCTTCGCCCTGGTAGAGAACGAGCAACGAATCGCCCAAGCCGTGCGCAACCTCAAGCGAGCCCTTCCCAAGCTTTAGGATGCCGATTAATCTTCCCCGGCGCTCCGTCGCCACCCGTGTCCTCCCACGTCCCGCGCGCCCCTTCGGGGCTCTCCCCGGTGATCCCGGCGCCCCACCGTCCCCAACGGTCAGCGTCTCGAGGCCGGGATACCAGTCCCTGCTGGGCCAGATGTTCCCCCAGCCCGAGCCCGGCCCGCGCACCGCCAGAGGCCGCATCCTTTGCGTTGGGGCCCTCCTAGGGGTCCTCGCCCTCGGTACGGTCCTGACCATCCTGCGCCAGCAGGGCGTGGCCGCCACCAACAGCGTCTGGGCGGAGGACGCATCCAAGTTCTTGACCCAGGCCGCAGTGCTCGGGCCCTGGCACGCCATCTGGCAGCCGGTCGGAGGGTTTTTGAACCTTTGGCCCAGGTTGCTCGCCGCGCTCACCGTCGAGGTGAGTGCGCCAGCCGCTGCGGCGGTGTGGATAGCGGTCACTGCCGCGCTGACCAGCACCGCCTGCGGGCTGATCGTCTACGTCGCCAGCGCGGGCCACGTGAGGTCGCGCTCTTTGCGGGCGCTCCTGGCTCTCACCGTGATCCTGCCCACGGTGGGTAACGGCCAGATCGCCAACGACTGGAACAACCTTCACTGGTACTTCGTGATCGTGGCCCTGTGGGTCCTGCTCTGGCGCCCCCGTTCGACGGGTGTAAGGATCCTGGCGGGAGTCGTCGCTGGGATCGGCACCGCGACCGACCCGACCTGTCTGCTCCTGGCCCCGCTGGTGGTGGCTCGCCTGGTGGTGGTGAAGGACTGGCGGGAGCAGGCTCAGGTGGGGGGCTGGGCGGTGGGGGGCCTTGCGCAGCTCGCGGTGGTGATCGCAGGCATCACCGGCGTACACAAGCTCTTCCTCCCGAGCTTTGCCGCCCTGGTCTCCAGCTGGCCGATCAGGGTGGGCCTGGGGAGCCTGGTCGGCCCGGTCCTCACCAACGATCTGTTCCAGGGGATCGGCTGGGTCGGGGCGGCGGTTGCCACGGTGGTTCTCGCCGCGGTGGCCGGGGCGGCTCTGGCCGCTCCGGGCAGGCACCGGTTGTTGATCTCCGGGCTGTTGCTGGCTTCTTTTTTCTGGTACATGGCCACCTACCTGGTGCGGCTGGAGGCCGCGTTCATCCCGGGTAGCGCGGACCTCGCCGTGGGGGTTCGCTATGCCGCGGTGCCGACCTGGTTTGTGGTGAGTGCGCTGGTGCTGGTCCTGGACCGCCTGGTAGCCGGCTGGGGCCGCGCCTCCCCCCAACTGACCGGCGCCACCGGCTGGGGCCGCGCCTCCCCCCAACTGACCGGCGCCAGCCCGGCCGCGGCCCGGCCGGCCTTGGCCGTTGCGACCGCCGTCGTGGTCGGCCTGGTGCTGGCCTCGGTCGCCACCAGCTTCCCGGCTAGCAGAAACGCCCGCCAGAACGGCCCCGCCTGGGCGCCGGCGCTGTTGTCGGCCAGCGTCACGTGCGCAGCCGGCGTGGGGGTGGTCGGCACTGACCCACCGGCGGTCCCCGTGGCGACTGCCCCGCTGATCCGGCCAACTCCGATGTGGTACGCCTTCGTGCCCTGTCGGGACGGCAAGCTCGCCTGGCGCTGAGCCCTCGTCTGCCGTTCATTGGGTCATAATCGTCTCTGTGGGGGCAGCCTCCGCGGGCGAGGCCCCGTGGGAAGGCGCCCTGCGCGAGGCGATCGAGGAGACCGGCCTGCCCGTCCAGGCTCCCGTCGGTGGGCCTGAGTTGTTTCACCTTGACGCCCACCCCGCCGGTGAGCACTTCCTCCGACTCGCGGAAGCGCCCGACCGCGGTTTTCGCCAGCCACTTCCCCGGCCCCGGCTTCGGGAAAACTAGGACGATCCTTGGTCCAGGACCCCAGTGGGGACCGAGGTTCCCGGCCGGCGCATCTGCTCACTGAGGTTTCCTGCGAGAGAGGACCTCGACTTCGATCTCCCCGAGGACGTCGTGGTCCGCGATCATCTCGATCCCGGTGACCTTGCCCGCCGACACCGTGAAGTCGAAGGCGACCTTGGGAGTGCCGCCCGGCGCCCACACCAGCCCCGCGAGCCCGTCGAGCAGTGCTGGGCGAGTGCCCTTTGCCCCAGAGAACCTCGACGCTACCGCGTTGGGTCCGACCAAGCGCCTAGGGGCACCCATGGAGATCGCGGCCTGATCGGCTACGAGCTCGACTTCGGGGCTGAGGAGCGAGAGCAGCAGCTCGAAGTCCCCGGACCTTGCAGCGGCCAGGAAGGCATCGAGTATCTCGCGCTGGCGCTTCGGGTCATAGGTTGGGTCCTGCGCCATGCGAACCCGCCGGCGCGCCCGGCTGGCGAGCTGGCGGCAGGCTGGTGCAGACTTACCAAGGATCCCGGCGATCTCGTCGAACGATACGGAGAATATGTCGTGGAGCACGAAGGAGATCCGTTCGGCGGGGGCGAGCCTGTCCAGAACCACGAGGAGCGCCTGGCCGATCGAGTCGGCGAGGATGGCCTGATCCTCCGGAGTCACCGCAGCTGCGGTGGCGTAATGCTCGACCTTGGGGGAGTCCTCGATGGACTCGGCGGGATGTCTTTGCCGGCTCCGCAGAGTGTTGAGGCAGATCCGCGAGACGACAGTGGTCAGCCATGCGGTGAGATTCTCGATGTCGCCCGGGTCTGTCGTGGACAGGCGGAGCCAGGCCTCCTGCAGGGCATCGTCGGTGTCCTGCGCGTTGCCGAGGATCCGATACGCCACCGCCCGAAGGTGCGGCCGGTGGGATTCGAACTGGGCCGCCAGCGAAGTTGCCTGATCCATGTGTCACATCTCCCAAGCTCCGGTGTCATATGCAATGACCCACGAGCGTGGCGAAACGTGACAGAGGAGGCCCCCATGCCAGTTCAGTGCAATACTGTGCTCTACCCGGTGAAGAACCTCGACAAGGCCAGGGCGCTCTTTGCGGCCCTGCTGGGTTCCGATCCCCACGTCGATGCGCCCTACTATGTCGGATTCTCCGTTAGCGGAGCCGAGATCGGCCTCGTTCCCGGTGGGCACGCCCAAGGAATGACCGGACCCGTCCCGTTCTTTGAGGTTGATGACATCTCTGCCACCCTCGCCACGCTCGCAGCTGCCGGCGCCCAGGTGGTGCAAGAGCCGACCGACGTGGGCGCCGGGCTGCTCGTCGCAAAGCTCCGAGACGCCGACGGCAACGACATCGGGCTCAGGCAGCTGCCGGCCAGCGCATAGGATTCGGCCCGGCTCGTCCCCACCCCCCCGCTGACAGATCGAGACACGCATGGCCACGAGAACGGACACCCAGGCGCCAGCGCGCCACGTTGCCGACAGCCACGACCTGATCCGCGTGCTGGGTGCGCGGGCCAACAACCTTGCAGACGTCAGCATCGAGATACCGAAGCGCCGGCTGACGGTGTTCACCGGGGTCTCCGGCTCGGGCAAGAGCTCGCTGGTCTTCGACACGATCGCCGCTGAGTCCCAGCGGATGATCAACGAGACCTACAGCGCATTCTTGCAGGGCTTCATGCCGACGCTGGCGCGCCCCGAGGTCGACCTGATCGAAGGGCTGACGACTGCGATCATCGTCGACCAGCAGCGAATGGGTGCCGACCCGCGCTCTACGGTCGGAACCGCGACCGACGTCAACGCGATGCTGCGGATAGTGTTCAGCCGAGCTGGCCGGCCGCACATCGGTTCACCCAAGGCGTTCTCCTTCAACGTCCCCTCGGTCAGCGGCGCAGGCGCGGTCACGCTGGAACGTGGCGGAAAGACCGTGAAGGAGAAGCGCAGCTTCAGCGTCACCGGAGGCATGTGCCCGCGCTGCGAGGGCAGGGGTTCGGTCACCGACTTCGACCTGTCTGCGCTCTACGACGACTCCAAGTCGCTCGCCCAGGGTGCGCTCAGGGTCCCCGGCTACAGCATGGACGGATGGCACGGTCGCATATTCAGGGGCTGTGGCTTTTTCGACCCGGACAAGCCGATCGGTAGTTACAACCCGGCCGAGTTGCACGACCTGCTCCACAAGGAGCCGACCAGGATCAAGGTCGAGGGCATCAACCTGACCTACGAGGGTCTGATCCCGAAAATCCAGAAGTCGATCCTGTCCAAGGACGTCGACGCGATGCAGCCACACATCCGGGCGTTCGTGGATCGGGCGATGACCTTCACCACCTGCGCAGCGTGCGGCGGCACCCGGCTCAGCGAGAGCGCCCGCTCCTCCAAGATCAAGGGGGTCAGCATCGCGGATGCCTGTGCGATGCAGATCAGCGACCTCTCCGTGTGGGTGCGCGCACTGGACGAACCTTCGGTGGCGCCCATGCTGGCTGCGCTCGGGGAGAGCCTCGACTCGTTTGTCGAGATCGGGCTCGGCTATCTCAGCCTCGACCGCCCTTCGGGCAGCCTGTCGGGCGGCGAGGCGCAGCGCACCAAGATGATCCGCCACCTCGGGTCCTCACTCACCGACGTCACCTACGTCTTCGACGAGCCCGCGACGGGCCTACACCCCCATGACATCGCTCAAATGAACGATCTGTTGCTGCGCCTGCGGGACAAGGGCAACACTGTCCTCGTGGTGGAACACAAGCCGTGGTCCGCGATCGCCATCGCCGACCACGTCGTGGACCTGGGCCCCGGCGCCGGAAGCGAGGGTGGTGAGGTGGTCTTCGAGGGCACGGTCGAGGGACTGCGGGCCAGTGGCACCCTCACCGGGCGGCACCTGGACGACCGCACTTGCCTGAAGCCGTCGGTGCGCACGCCGTCGGGGCTGTTGGAGATCCGCGGCGCCAGCACGCACAACCTGCGCGACGTCGATGTGGACATCCCCCTCGGGGTCCTGGTCGTGGTCACCGGGGTGGCGGGGTCGGGCAAGAGCTCGCTGATCCATGGATCGCTGTCGGGGCGCGAGGGTGTGGTGTCGGTCGACCAGGGCTCGATCCGCGGGTCGCGCCGGAGCAACCCGGCCACCTATACCGGGCTGCTCGATCCGGTCCGCAAGGCGTTCGCGAAGGCCAACGGCGTGAAGGCTGCCTTGTTCAGCGCGAACTCCGAGGGCGCCTGTCCCAACTGCAAGGGCGCTGGCGTTATTTACACCGACCTGGCGATTATGGCCGGCGTGGCCAGCACCTGCGAGGAGTGCGAGGGAAGGCGATTCGATGCGTCGGTGCTGGACTACCACCTGGGAGGCCGGGACATCAGCGAGGTGCTCGCGATGTCAGTGACCGAGGCCGAGGCGTTCTTCGACGCCGGCCAGGCGGCCACGCCAGCAGCGCGGGCCATCGCCGCCCGGCTCGCCGCGGTCGGACTCGGCTACCTCAGCCTCGGCCAGCCGCTCACCACGCTGTCCGGCGGAGAGCGCCAGCGGCTCAAGCTGGCCACCCACATGGGCGGCAAGGGCGGGGTATACGTCCTCGACGAGCCGACCACCGGACTGCACCTCGCCGACGTCGCCCAGTTGCTCCGCCTGCTCGACCGGCTCGTCGAGGATGGCAAGTCAGTCGTGGTCATCGAGCATCACCAGGCGGTCATGGCACACGCCGACTGGATCATCGACCTCGGCCCCGGCGCGGGACACAACGGCGGGCGGATCGTCTTCGAGGGCACACCGACCGACCTCGTCGCCGCCCGCTCCACCCTCACCGGCAAGCACCTCGCGCACTACGTCGGCTCCTGACACGCGGGACCAACTGGCTTTTGGCTTCATCTGACCCCCGAACGGCCGACAAGCCCGTGATGGCAGATCGGTTTCCCGCCTGAGGTCGGCTCACCCGGCGCCCCTCAAGGCCCGCTCCATCGGTGCCGATGTAGCGGGGCTACTGGATCCTTCTGCCCTGCGGGCAACCCCGTTGGCAGCCGGTGCGTCATAAGGGTAGGTCTGTGGGAAGCAGCCGGTGCGTCATAAGGGTCATGAGGACAGGTCTGTGGAGAAAGGGGTCTCGGGTGACGTCGATCGTTGGGGTGCTCAGGAAGGCGGCGGAGGGTAGGCACCTGAGGCTCCCGCGGCTCAGGCGGCTCCGGCGGGGAGTCCTCGTCGGCGTGGGACTCGGCCTGGGGGTGGGTGCCCTGGGGTTGGGGGCAGGGCTCCTGGCTCCTGAGGTGCTCGCCGCACCGGCCGCGACCGGCGGCCCGGCGATCCCGGCGGTCGGAGCCACGTCGTCGAACATCACCTTCTTCCGCCAGGCCGGAGCCGACCGCTACGCCACTGCTGCGGCGATCGCAGCGGACACCTTCGGCAACTCGGCGCCCACGGTGCTGCTCACCACCGGCACCAACTACCCCGATGCCCTGGCCGCGGCCTACCTGGCCGGGACCGAGTCGGGTGGTGCGCCGATCCTTTTGACCAAGCCGACCTCGCTGGACCCCGCCACTTCGGCGGCCTTGGTCAGCCTGCACGCCAGCAAGGTGGTGATCATCGGGGGCACCGGGGCGGTCAGCATGGCGGTCCAAACCGCCTTGGCGGCGAACTACCAGGTGAGCCGAATCGCCGGGGCGAACCGCTACGACACCGCCAAGCTGGTGGACACCCAGCCGGGCGAGCAGGTGGGCACCGACGCCGCCGGCCAGCCAAGCGCCGTCCTGGTGAGCGGGGCGACCTACGCCGACGCCCTCAGCGCCTCGGCCCTGGGATATGCCCGCCACCTGCCCGTCGTGCTCACCGACCCGGCTGTCTTGTCTCCCCAGGCCGTCGATGTGCTGAGTGCCGACCACATCGCGCACGTGGTCCAGGTTGGGGGCTCGGGCGCAATCGCCCCGTCGGTGACCCAGGCGGTCCGCTCGATGGGGATCAGCGTCGACGAGGTGGCTGGGACCGATCGCTCGGCGACCTCGAACCTGCTCGCCGCCGACGAGGTGGCGAACTACGGGTTCTCTCTCGAGCATTTTGACCTGGCCAGCGGCACCGACTTCCCCGACTCCCTGGCTGGCGGGCCCCACGCTGGTGGCGAGGCCGCGCCCATGCTCTTGAGCACCGGCGCCTCCAGCCCGGGCTCCGCTCCCGCGTGGGCGGCGGCTCATTGCTCCAGCCTCACCTCGGGGGACATCTTCGGCGGGACCGGGGCGCTCGGGGCATCCACCGCCCAGCTGGTGGGCCTGGCCTGTCCCTCCAACGGGAGCATCTCGCTCATGACCGGAATCGGCCCGGTGGTCCAGGGCAGCTTGACCGCCTCGACCGGCTCGACCGCCGCGGGCAGCTCGACCGCCTCGACCGGCCATTTGGTGCCCGGCCCGTCGGGTGGTTCGACGACCGCCCTCACGGCTTCGGTGGCGATCTGCGGCCCGCCGGGGAGCCTCATTGCCTGCCGGCCAGGTGATGGCCAGACTGTCTTGTTCACGGCTTTCCCGAGCCGTTCGGGAGCGTGCGGCACCCTGAACCCGACCAAGGCCACCACGAACGGCCCCGGCGTCCAATTTGGTGAGGGGGAGGCCCAGACGACCTATACCTCCCCCAGTATCAACGGGACTGTCATCGGGACCTGCATCATCACCGCAACGGCGAATGGCTACTCGGCTAGCTTGGCGCTGCCGCCACCGCCGGTGATTTATCCCCCGTGTCCCTGCTGCGGGCCGGTGCCTCTCGGCCCGCCGATCCCATGCTGCGGGCCGATCGTTGCCGGAGGGCCTGCGTCCCCAAGCGTTGGGTGCTGCGGCCCGCCAGCCTCGCCAAGCGTTGCGTGCTGCGGGCCGATCGTTGCCGGGGGGCCTACCTCGTCGTCGGCTACCTCTCCGGCCATCGCCTCGTGTTGCGGGTCTCCGCCGTGTACCACCCAGGTCTGTCCCTATGGGGTGAGCCCCCCGGTTCAGTCGTCGGGGCTGGCAGAGCCAGGCGTAATCATCGCGTGCCCGCTCGGGACCGGGCAGGCGAACAGGCTCGGCTCCATCTCCCCGAATACCTGAGGACCCTGCGGGTCCGGGCGTCCGTCCCGCGTCGTGCCCTGCCGGGACCGCAAGCTCGCCTGGCGCTGAGCCTGGGTCCTCCGTTCATTGGGCTACGGGCTGCGAAAATCGCACGCCATAGCCCAATGAACGATCCGGGGGCCAGTCGCGTCCTCGACTGGGGCTACCAGTGGCCTTTACGGGGTTGCCCAGGCGAGGCTGCGGACCACCGCTTCCCGCCACGCAGTGTGGCGCACGTCGGCCGCAGACCTACTGATTCGGGGCGTGACCTCCACGTCGGGGGCCCAGCAAGCTGCCAGCTCCGCCAGCGAGCCCCACACCCCCTCGGCCAGCCCGGCGAGCTGGGCTGCGCCCAGCGCGGTGGTCTCGATGCAGGAGGGCCGCGCCACTTCGATGCCGAGAAGGTCGGCCTGGACACCCAACAGCTCGTCGGCCGCGGAGACCCCGCCGTCCACTCGCAGGCAGCCCAACGGCTCGCCGAGCGCGTCGCCCATGGCGTCGATGACGTCGCGGACCTGGTGGGCGATCGCCTCCAGCGCCGCCCGGGCGAGCTGGGCCCTGCCCGCCCCGCCGGTCACACCCACCAGGGCGCCCCGGGCAGCCGGGTCCCACCACGGCGCGCCGAGGCCGGTGAAGGCGGGCACCATCACCAGTCCCCCGGAGTCGGGCACTGAACGGGAGAGGGCGCTGATCTCGCTGGCCGCCGATAAAATTCCAAGGCCGTCCCGGAGCCAGGTGATGGCCGAACCCGCAGAGAAGACCGAGCCCTCGATGGCATAGGCGATCTGCTCTACGGGCGCGACCCCGGTGACCCCGCCCAGGTCCCACGCCACTCCGCTCAGCAGCCCCTCGGCCGGTTCGGGCGGGGCCGGTCCCACGTTGGCGAGCACGAAAGCCCCGGTCCCGTAGGTGCACTTTGCCATGCCCGGCCGGGTGCAGGCCTGGCCGAACAGCGCGGCGGACTGGTCGCCGGCCACGCCGCTGATCGGCACCTGCGAGGAGAGCAGTCCCGCAGCGGTCAGGCCCAGGCGGCCCGCCGTGGGGCGTACCTCGGCCAGGGCGCTCGCCGGCACGCCGAAAAGGTCGCACAGCTCCTCCGACCAGGCCCGCTCGACTATGTCGAACAGCATGGTGCGGCTGGCGTTGGAGGCGTCGGTGGCGAACACCCTGCCCTCGCTCAGGTTCCAGCACACCCAGCTGTCCACGGTCCCGAGCGCCAGGTCAGGGCTTCGGCCTACCCCACCCGGCCCCAGGAGCCACTCTGCCTTGGTCGCCGAGAAATACGGGTCCAGTACCAGCCCGGTCCGTGCCCTCACCCGTCCCAGGTGCCCGGCCCCGGCCAGTTCGGCGCAGCGCCCGGCCGTTCGACGGTCGCTCCACACGATGGCCGGTGCCATGGGCATCCCGCTCCGTCGGTCCCAGGCCACCACCGTCTCGCGCTGGTTGGTCACCCCGATGGCCGCGATGGGCTGGCCAAGGCTCCCCAGCTCGGCGGCCACCGAGCCCAGTGTCGCCTGCACCGCCGCCCAGATCTCCGCCGGGTCGTGCTCGACCCATCCCGGCCGGGGGTAGTGCTGGTGCAGCTCGCGGTACGCCATCGTCACAGGCCGCCCGGTCTCGTCCACCGCCAGCGCCCTTACACCAGTGGTCCCCGCGTCGATACCGATCACCACCCCCACGCCGCCCGACGATAGACGCGGCCAGATGATGTTCGGACCGCCTGCCGCCTGGCGGGTGCGAGAGTCCCCGCGCTCCGGCGGGGGCAATAGCGTGGGAGCCATGTCGCCGACCGAGCGCTCAGACGCCGACGCGCCCCCTGCGTCGGGGATCGGGGAGCCTGACTCGCCTGACGCGCCTGCCTATGGTGGCGAGCTGCTTGGATGGCTGCTGCTGGTATATCACGTCCCGTCTGACCCGAGCCGGCTGCGTGCCGCGGTGTGGCGCAGGCTGAAGGGGCTCGGAGCGGTCTACCTGCAAAACGCCGCGGCGGCCCTGCCTGCCAGCGATTCCAACGACCGGGCACTGCGCAGGTTGCGCCACGAGATCATCGAGATGTCGGGCTCCGCGGTGCTGCTCAACTGCGCGGCACTGGCCGGTGAGGCTGAGATACTGGCTGCGTTCCAGGCGGCCCGCGACGACGAGTACGCCGAGATCGTCGACCGGTGCCGAGACTTCCTCGTACAGATCGAGAAGGAGCATCACGCCGAGCACTTCAGCTATGCCGAGCTGGAGGAGAACGAGGTCGACCTGGTCAAGCTGCACAGCTGGTTCGACAAGGTCGTTGCCCGCGACAATTTCGGTGCCCCCGGCCGACGCGACGCTGAGGGGTCCCTCGCCACCTGCGAAGTGGCCCTGGAGGGCTACGCCGGCCAAGTCTACGCCACAGAGGCTGAGGCCCACTAGTGCTCCTGTCGTCAATCTTGCGTTAGGTGCACGATCAAACAACTGTTAGACTGGGTGGTGGCAAACGAGCGTTAGGAGGATCTTGTGAACCATGATTTCGGCCGGCCCAGAGACCGGGCCTCTCGATGAGCGCGGGGTTCCTTGTCCTGGCCGTCTTTCTGGCCTGCGCGGTAGAGGCGGTGGAGGCCCTCACAATCGTCCTGGCTGTCGGGGTCACGAGGGGGTGGCGTTCGACCATGTTCGGAGTCGGAGCCGGCGTGGGTGTCCTGGCGGTGATCATCGCCGCACTCGGCCCGACACTGCTGCTGATCCCGCTCCATGTGCTCCAGCTGGTGGTTGGTGGGCTGCTCCTGGTGTTCGGTTTGCAGTGGTTGCGCAAGGCGATCCTGCGGGCCTCGGGCCACAAGGACAAGCACGACGAGGCGGGGATCTTCGAGCGACAGGTCGCGGCGGCACGCGAGGCCGGTGATCCCGCCGGCGCTGGGATGGACTGGTACTCGTTTACCCTGGCCTTCAAGGGAGTGCTGCTGGAGGGTCTGGAAGTAGCGTTTATCGTGCTCACCTTCGGCACCAATCAGGGCAGCATCCCTCTAGCGGTCCTGGGCGCGGGTGCCGCGATCATCGTGGTTGTGGGTGTCGGCATTGCCGTGCGGGCGCCGCTTTCGAGGGTTCCCGAGAACACCCTGAAGTTCGCCGTGGGTTGCATGCTGACCACCTTCGGGACCTTTTGGGGTGCAGAGGGAGCCGGGGCCCGCTGGCCGGCCAGCGACGGGGCCATCCTGGTCATCCTCGCGGTGGTTGGGCTGGTCGCGCTGGGCCTTACCCAGGTACTCCGGCGGTCGGCGTCGGAGGCCCCCAGAGCAACGGTGACGGCTTAGATGCGCCGGCGCTTGGTTGGCTTTGGCCTGTTCTGGTACGACTTTGTCGTTGGAGACGACTGGCGGCTGGCTGTGGGGGTGGTGCTGGCCCTCGGCCTCACCGCGACGGTCGCCTCCCTGACCTCGATGCCGGCTTGGTGGATCGCGCCGGTTGTTGCCCTGATCGTGCTGGTGGCATCCACCTGGCGCGCCGCCCGACGGCCGGCTTGAGCCGGGGAGTAGCCCGGCCGTCATCGACGGCGTCCTCTGGTTGGCAATGCGGGCAGCTCCACCACCTCGATCTCGTCGACGACCACCAGCACGTCGTCCAGAGAGCCGGCCAGGTCGCGCAGGAGGGAGTCGACCCGCTCAGGTCGGTCGATGATGACCACTGTCAGGGGGGCGTCCTCGCTCAGTGGGTGGTTTCGATGGATGCGTCCTGAGGCTCCGTATCCCTCCAGCGCCTCGAAAACAGTGGCCCCGGCGAGCTTGGCGCGACGCACACACTTCAACAGGTGGACCATCAGGGAGCCGTGGCGGATATGGTCGCGCACGGTCAAGGAGATGGTCACCCGCTTGGCGGCATGGGTGGGAAAGCGTGAAGCGGCGGCCGGTCTCATCGGATCTCCCGCTGTAGCCACCGTTCGGCACGCAGCACCAGCCGAGCGCCGCTAATCCCGCCCCACAGGGCCGCCAGCCCCAGGAGTGCGCTGGCGACCAGATAGACCAGGGCGGTTCCGATATCCCCTGCCCGTATCAGCAGCACCGTATCTACCATGTAGGTCGAGAAGGTGGTGTAAGCACCGATCACCCCGGTTCCCAGCACCGGTCGGGCGAGGCGGCCCCTCGGGAACTGCTCGATGAGGCAGATCAGGAGGAAGCCCAGCACTGCGCTGCCGCTGACGTTGGTGATGAAGGTGGCCCAGGGGAACTGGCCGGACACGCTGGGAAGCCCAAGTCCGATCGCGTAGCGCCCGAGCGCTCCCACCGAACCACCGAGTCCGAGGGCAATCACGATAAGCAACGGGGCCTGGTGACCTCGGTTGCTCCGGGTGAGGAGAGGGACCCGATCGGGACCCCCTGGCGGCAGGTCAGGGTCGATGGGCATCCCGGGAGCCGAATCGTCAGTTGAGGCCATCAGTCCCTCCTTCGTCGTTGCCCGGGCATACCCGCGCAGAAGTAGGAGCCATCAGCACTTGTGGCGGGTAGCCATTCGGCGATCTGCATCGCCGCGATGAAATGTTAGCGGCCGAGACTGGGGGATGACCGACCCCGAGGTTGGGTCTCCCGGTCCGGTGCGCGCGGGTAAGCTCGACCCGGCTGGATGTGTGTAGACCGCGGTGCTCCGGAGGTGGACGATGGCGTTCGAGGAGGTCGGGACGAGGTTGGTGGTCTTTCTGACCGAGGACGACCGGGCAGGCCACATCGCCGTCCACGAGGCCCTGCTGGAGCGAGCGCGAGAGGACGGCATGGCAGGAGCCACCCTCTGGCGAGGGATCGAGGGTTTCGGCTCGTCCGGACGGCTGCGGACCACTCGTTTTCCCGACATGGCTAGCGGACTCCCTGTTGCCGTCGAGGTCATCGACCTGCCCGAGCGCGTAGAGTCGTTCCTTTCGGCCGTCAACGAGTTCGCCCCTGGTGCGCTGGTAACCCGGGAGCAGGTGGTCATGACCCGGCTCGGACGTCCCGCGCCGGCCGCTCTGGACGACCCCGGCCCGCCTCGATCTCAGCGCACCCGGCATGCCTGAGGGACTGCGGACTGGCCACCTCTCGGGCCGAGGGCCGCCAGAACTTCTACCGGATCGCTCACCCGCTGGCCAGCGTGATCGTGATCTGGCGGGTCACCGGAACCCGCACCCGATCGGCCACGTCGGAACGCAAAGCCCAACGGGTCGTTGCCCTCAGCTTCTTCCTACTGGCTCCCTACGTTGGAGCGGAGGCCCTCCGGTCCCTGCTCGCCGGCCACCACGCGGAGACCACCTGGCTGGGCATAGCCACGGCCTCCATCAGTTGGGTTCCTTAGTAGACCACAGAACAGCCTGCCTTTGAACTGCCGAAACAGGTCGGCGGGGTTGGTGGAGGTGGCGGGAATCGAACCCGCGTCCTTCGGGCTCGCAACGGGACTTCTCCGAGCGCAGCCGGTGGAAGGGTCTCGGGCCTCGCATCGTCACCGACATCGGTGCGAGGCCCCAGCCGACTGAGTTGTCCCCGCTGGCCCGTCGACGTGGCCAGGTGGGTAAGCCCTGCTGGATGTCGCCTGCTACCGGCCCGCAAGGCTTGGACCGGACAGACGTCGCTACTTACTAGGCAGCGAGTGCGAGCTGAGGCTCGGCGTTTGTATTGGTTTCCGGCTCTTTAGCGTGGCTCCGGAGACCACGGCTCGCTTCTCCCGTCTTGATGACCAAAGTCGAAGCCTGTCACCCCCTTGTCAATGTGCCCCACCAGGGTACTCGGTCACCAACCCCTGCGATGCCGCAGCCTCCAAGACGCGCCTGTCGTAGGCCAACACGATGTCGGCTTCGAGCTCGATGGCGGTCGCAACGTGGATTGCATCGAGGGTCCTGAGGTAGGGACCGGGCAACATGCCTGCGGCGCGGACCGTCGCGCTGTCAATAGTCACCAGCCCGACCTGCGGGAGCGCCTTAGTGACGCTCACCTGGTCGAGACTCGGCATTCGCTGGGCCGCTCGGTGTGCCTCGGCTGCCAGAAGAGCTGACGACACGACCTTGTTGCCCGCCCTTCTCAACTCTACGAACCGCCCTCTCAGGGCGGCCGAGCAGACCTCTTGCTTGACGAGCTTGAGAAAAGCCGACGTTTCGATGTAGACAATCAACCTTCGGCTCTCAGCTCATCCAGCACATCCTCGATGGACTCTGCCGCGCTTAGCGGGACGATGTCGTCCAGCCACTCCACTGGGTCGGGCTCGGTCATCTTCCCAGATCGGCGCAGGACCTCGTAGGTCGCTACAACTCCTCACTCTCCGCGGGCGTCGCGGCGCATCGCGCGGCGGACGTCCATGGCGGCGTCGCGCTCCGCGAGGGCGGCGCGCTTGTCGTAGGTCTTGCGGCCGCGGGCAAGCGCCAGCTCAACCTTGGCCCGCCCATCCAAGAAATAGATCGACAGCGGCACAAGGGTCAGCGATTGCTGCCTGACCTGCCCGAACAGCTGATCAATCTGGCGGCGGTGCAACAACAGCTTGCGAGGCCGGTCCGGGTCGTGGCTCCCGAAGCCCACCGCCTGCGCGTAGGGAGCGACGTGCACCCCGAGCAGCCAGACCTCGCCGTCTTCGATCCTGGCATAAGCGTCGCGCAGCACCACCATCCCGGCGCGAAGGGACTTCACCTCGCTCCCCTTTAGGGCGATCCCGCACTCGAAGGTCTCCAGGATGTCGTAGTCGTGGCGCGCCCGGCGGTTCTGTGCCACCCGACGTTCGCCCCCGCCCTTCTCCCCGGGCTTGGCCTTCCTTGCGGCGGCGGCGGTCTTTGCGGCGGCGGCGGCCGCCGGCCTGGCGTTGCGGGTATTGGCAGATGGCACGGCATTCGACGGTAGCGTCAGGCCGAGATGCTCCGTCTGTCCAACCACGCCTGGCTGGCAATGATCGGCCACTGCCTCGACGGTCTGCCCGAAGAGGCCTGCGGGCTGCTCGGAGGGGACCTCGATGGAAGCGTGGACCGGTGCTACCCGACCACCAACTCCGCCCATTCGGCGCGGGTCTACGTGGTCGACCCGCTTGAGCACCTCAAAGCCGACCGGGACGCGGAGCGCCGGGGCATGCAGATCATGGGCGTGTTCCACTCCCACACCCACACCGACGCTTATCCCTCCCCGACCGACGTGGCCCAGGCGCCGGACCCCGACTGGCACTACGTGCTGGTCTCGCTGCGCCAGGAGCTGCCGGTGGTGCGTTCCTATCGCATCTCGGACGGGAAGGTTCAAGAGGAGCAGGTTGTTCTCGAAGACGGATAGAATGACGACCCAGCAAGTCAACAATCTGGAGGTACCATGGGACTTAGCGCAGCACCAGTCGAGGTCGAGGTCGAGGTCCGCCTGCCGACAGTCCTGCGCCCGCACGCCGGCGGGTCCTCAGCGGTCAGGGCGCACGGGGCCACCATCGGGGAGTTGCTGGGGGACCTGACCACGACCTTCCCCGGCATGGCCGGCCAGGTGCTCACTTCGGAGGGAGCGCTCCACCGCTTCGTCAACGTCTACGTGAACGACGACGACGTGCGCTACCTGGACAAGCTGGACACCAAGCTGTCCGGCGACGACGTGGTATCGATCCTCCCAGCGGTGGCCGGCGGCGAGCGCTAGGCCCGGCGGAACGACCCGGGGAGGACCGACACCAATGGGGGCGCACCGCAGCGTACTGGACCTGATCGGCAACACCCCGCTGGTCGAGGTTTCCGAGCTCAGCCCCAACCCGGAGGTCCGCATCCTGGCCAAGCTGGAGGGGCGCAACCCCGGCGGCTCGGTCAAGGACCGCATCGCCCTTTCCATGGTCGAAGAGGCCGAGAAGGACGGTACCCTCAGCCCAGGCCAGACGCTGCTGGAGCCCTCCTCGGGCAACACCGGCATCGGCCTGGCGCTGGTTGCGAGGGTCAAGGGCTACCCGGTCAAGATCGTGATGCCCGCCAACGTGTCGGTTGAGCGTCGCCAGCTGCTGGCGGTCTGGGGGGCCGAGATCATCGAGTCCCCGGCTGGCGAGGGCTCCAACGGGGCGGTTCGCATGGCCCAGCGCATTGCCGGCGAGCACCCCGAGTATGCCTTCTTGTACCAGTACGGGAACGACGGGAACCCCCGCGCCCACTACGAGGGTACCGGCCCAGAGCTGTGGCGCGACTGCCCGGAGGTGACGCACTTCATCGCCGGCCTGGGCACCAGCGGCACCCTGATGGGGGTGGGCCGCTACCTCAAGGAACGCAACCCCGCAGTGCAGGTCTGGGCGGTCGAGCCCCCAGCGGGCGAGTTGGTCGACGGGCTGCGCAACCTCGACGACGGCTACATCCCGCCGATCTTCACCGACTGGGGCGGGCCGGACCTGCTGGACCGCAAGACGATCATCGGGCCAAAGGAGAGTGTTACCTGGACACGGCGGCTTGCCGGAGTCGGCCTATTCTGCGGCATTTCCTCTGGCTGCGCAATGGCCGGGGCCGTCCGCTGCGCTTCGGCGATCGAGGAGGGGGTGATCGCCACCGTCTTTCCTGATGACGGCTGGAAGTACCTCTCGACCGACGCCTGGACCGGCGACCTCGACGAGGTGGTCGAGCGGGCCAAGCACATCGTCTACTTCTGAGTACCGGAGACTCTGAACAGTGGACGACCGCCCGATCGGGATCTTCGACAGCGGCCTGGGCGGGCTGACCGTCCTGCGGGCGCTGATCGACCTGGTGCCCGGCGAGGACCTGGTATACGTGGGCGACACCGGGCGCTACCCCTACGGGCCGCGGCCCCAGGACGAGGTGGCGGTCTTCGCGGGCCAGATAGCCCGCTGGCTCGTCGAGAACGAGCAGGTCAAGATGGTGGTGGTCGCATGCAACACCGCCTCGGCTGCGGCCCTGGACCTGCTCCGGTTCGAGCTAAGCCTGCCCATCTTGGGAGTAATTGAGCCCGGTCTCCGCGCAGCTCTGCGAGCCACCCGCAACCAGCGGGTGGGGGTGATCGGGACGGTGGGCACGGTGGGCTCTGGCGCGTACCAGCGCGCAGCCGCCGCCCAGCGCTCCGGGGTCGAGGTGAGCTGCCTGGCGTGTCCGGGCCTGGTGGAACTGGTGGAGGAGGACGACTGCGACGGTCCGCAGGCCCACCGGTTGGCCCAGGCCCTGCTGTTGCCACTGCTGGAGACCGGGGTGGACACCCTGTTGCTGGGCTGCACCCACTATCCATTCCTTGCTCGTACCATCGCAGACGTGATGGGACGCGAGGTGGTGCTGGTCAGTTCGGCCGACGAGACCGCCTTCGAGGTCCGCGACATACTCGACCAGACGGGTCTCGGCCGGCGCAGCGCCGGATCGGGCAAGGGCGTGCACCGGTTCTACTCCTCGGGCGACCCGGAGGCGTTCGTGGAGCTGGGGCGTCGCCTGCTCGGCCCGGAGCTCCAGCGGGTCGAGGCGCTGGCGTGGGACTGAGCAGCGGGTCGGTTGGCCCGGCGGGCCGGGGTCGGCGGGAGGCGCTGGCGTGGGACTGAGCGTCACCGTTCTGGGTTGCGACGGGGGCTATCCCGGTCCGGGCGGGGCCACCAGCGGGTACCTGGTGCAGGCTGGGGGCCTGAAGGTCTTGATGGACGCCGGCCACGGGTGCCTGGCCAACCTCCAGGCCCACCTCGACCCGGCGGAGCTGGACGCAGTCATCCTCAGCCACGAGCACCCCGACCACTGGGGTGACCTGGAGGGCCTGGCGGTGATGCGGATGGGTCTGGGTGGGGCGACGGCGTTGCCGGTCTACGCCCCGGTCGGGCTGCGCTCCCACGTCTACCATGACCGGCCGGGCCTGTTCGACTGGTCCGTGGTCGCCGACGGGGATGCCGTTGAACTGGGTGAGCTGAAGATGTCCTTTTCCCGCACCGACCACGGCCCCGAGACCCTGGCGGTGCGCCTCGACGCCGACGGGTCCTCGCTCGGCTTCACCGCCGACACCGGGCCGGACTGGTCCATCTCTGCGCTGGGCCTCGGCCTGGACCTGGCGCTGTGCGAGGCGACCTGGCTGGCCGGCGAGGAGGGTGGCGCGGCCCGGCACCTTTCGGCCCGACAAGCTGGCGCGATGGCTGCCGAAGCCGGAGCGAAGCGGTGCGTGCTCACCCACCGCCGTCCCACCGTGGCCGGCGGGGCCAGCTTCGCCGAGGGAAGCGAGGCCTATGGCTCGGCGGTGGAGCAGGCTAGCGTCGGAGCCGTGTTCGTCCTATGAGGTGCGCGCCGCAGCCGCCGGGTACGCCGCAGCCGCCGGGCCAGTCGCGGGCCGAGCCGGGAGTCGGTCGTCGGGTGCCGAACCGGTTGGCAGGGCGGATCCGGTGAGCCGGCATGACGGGCGCGAGGTCGACGAGCTACGGCCCGCCGCGCTGGTCCGGGACTACACCGAGCTGGCGGCGGGATCGGTGCTGGTCAGCATGGGCCGGACCAAGGTCCTGTGCACCGCCTCGGTGGGCGACCGGGTGCCCCCCTGGCTGCGGGGCGGGGGCAAGGGCTGGGTGACCGCCGAGTACTCGATGCTGCCCGGGGCGAGCGCCGAGCGGGTGGAGCGGGAAGCAGCCAAGGGGAAGCAATCGGGTCGAACCCAGGAGATCCAGCGGCTCATCGGGCGTTCCCTGCGCTCGGTCACCGACCTGCGGGCGATGGGGGAGATGGTCGTGGTCTGCGACTGTGACGTGCTCCAGGCCGACGGCGGCACCCGGACCGCGTCGATCTGCGGGGCCTGGGTGGCGCTGCACGACGCCTTCAGCCGCCTGGTGGCGTCGGGCCGGCTGGGCTCGCACCCGATCCGGGAGGCCTGCGCGGCGGTGTCGGTGGGGGTGGTGGATGCCACCTGCATGCTGGACCTGGACTACAGCGAAGATGTGCGTGCCGAGGTGGACATGAACGTGGTCATGACCGCATCGGGTCGTTTCGTGGAGGTCCAGGGCACCGCGGAGGGGACGCCCTTCAGCCGGAGTGAGCTGGACGAGCTACTCAGCCTGGGCGAGCACGGGATTGCCTCACTGCTGGACCTGCAGGCTGCGATCATCGCTGAGCCCCCTACCCCCAGAAGGTAGCCCCGTGCGCCTGATGCTGGCCACCGCCAACCCGCACAAGGCTGCCGAGATCGCGTCGGTACTGGGGTCGTTGCCGGGACTTGTGTTGCTACCTCGACCCCTTTCGGTGGGTGAGGTCGACGAGACCGGGTTGAGCCTGGAGGACAACGCCCGCCTGAAGGCGCGAGCGCTGGCCCTTGCTACTGGCGAGGCAGCGGTGGCGGACGACACCGGCCTGGAAGTCGCCGTCCTCGGGGGTGCGCCCGGGGTCTACTCGGCTCGCTACGCCGGCGAGGATGCCACCTACGCCGACAACGTGGCCAAGCTGCTGGCCGCCATGGCGCAGCTCGCCACCCCCGCCGGCCCGATCCCCGCCGGCCGGGTTGATCGGCGGGCCAGGTTTCGCACCGTGGCGCTGGTGGCTTGGCGCGACGGGACGGAGTTGATTGCGGAGGGCTTCGTGGACGGCGAGATAGCGGAGTCACCAAGGGGGGATGGTGGGTTCGGCTACGACTCGGTGTTTGTGCCCGCTGGCGGCGATGGTCGGACCTTTGCCGAGATGAGTTTGGCGGAAAAGGAGGCAGTATCCCATCGTGGGCGGGCATTTCGTGCCCTGGTTCACCAGCTGGAGGATGAACCAGGCGCCCACCGGTTACTCAGGCCACATTGAGCCGTTAAATTGGCTGTGCGGTGAGTTCGGCAATGAGGTCAAAGTCCTTGTCGAGGTGCAATACTGTGAGTCCCGCCAGTTCTGTGATGGCGGCGACCATGAGGTTCGCTACAGAAGGGGCCGTCGAATGCGGCGACCACGCCTTCAGGTACCTCACCTACGAGGACACCAGTCACACAAACGCCTCCAGTAGGGGATAGCTCATGACAGCACCCTGGTCCCGGCGCTGCTGCCACTGCTGGTGCTGTTTGAGTAGCCCAAAGCTACTCAAACACGACCAGTACCTGAGCCGAGTGTTGCAGATGTGCCCAGCGAGACTGGTGTGGCCAGAGTGAGCCGGGTCAGGCGCTTCCGGGACCCACCAGGCCGGATTCGTAGGCGATCACCACAAGCTGCGCCCGGTCCCGGGCGCCGAGCTTGGTCATCGACCGGCTGACGTGGGTCTTGGCGGTGAGCGGGCTCAGGTAGAGCTTGGCGGCGATCTCCTCGTTGGACAGGCCGGTAGCCACCAGGGCCATCACCTCGCGCTCCCGGGAGGTCAGCACCTCCAGGGCCGCTGGTGTGCCGTGGCGTCGCTCGGGGCGGCTGGTCAGTTCGGCTATGAGTCGGCGGGTTACCCGCGGCGAGCAGAGTGACTCACCCGCTGCGACCACCCGGATGGCGGCGAGCAGGTCAGCGGGCTCGGTGTCCTTCACCAGGAACCCGCTGGCACCGGCTCGAAGCGCCTCGAAGATAAACTCGTCCGCCTCGAAGGTGGTGAGGATGATGACCTTGACTCCCGCAAGGTCGGGTTCGGCGCAGATCTGCCGGGTGGCCTCCAGGCCGTCGATGCCCGGCATTCGGATGTCCATCAGCACGACGTCCGCTCGGGTGGCACGAGCCAGCGTTACCGCGGCCCCGCCGTCGGGCGCCTCGCCCACGACCTCCAAGTCTGGCGCGGACTCGACCAGTACTCGGAAACCCGCTCTCACCAGCGCCTGGTCGTCGGCCAGCAGAACCCTGATCACGCCCGGTCCACAGCGGTCGGCGTGGCGTGCAACACCGCGACCCCGGGGACAGGTTGGCCACCCAGCGACACCGGGTCGGGCGGCAGGGGAAGGCTGGCCCTCACTGTCCAGCCACCGTTCAGGCCCGGGCCGGCATCGAGGGTCCCTCCGACCGAGGTGGCCCGCTCGCGCATCCCGCTTATGCCGTGGCCGGACCCGCTGACCGAGCCGGACCCGCTGGCAGGGGTGCCGCGGCCGTCGTCGGTCACCTCGAGGATAAGGCTTGAACCCTGGTAGCTCAGGCTGATCGCAGCGCGCGCCGGGCCGGCGTGGCGTAGGGCGTTGGTCAGAGACTCCTGTACTATCCGGTAGGCCGCGAGGTCCACGGCAGGCAGAAGGTCCCTGGCCTCGCCCAGCACTCTCACTGAGGTCGGCATTCCCGCCGCACAAGCCGCCGAGACCAGCGTGTCCAGCTGGCCGAGCCCGGGCGTCGGTGATCGGAGCGCGGTGTCGTCGGCGGCCCTGAGCACGTCCAGGATCGAGCGCAGCTCGCGCAGCGCCTCCTTGCTTGCGGCCTTGATCGCCACCAGTGCCTCCTTGGCCTGGTCTGGACGGTCGTCGATCACGTGCGCGGCCACTCCGGACTGCACGTTGATCATCGCGATGGAGTGAGCGACCACGTCGTGTAGCTCGCGTGCGATGCGGAGGCGCTCTGCGTCGACCCGCCGGCGCGCCTCGTCCTCGCGAGTGCGCTCGGCCAGCACCCCCCGTTCAACTACCCCGGCCATGTACGCCCGGCGGTTTCCCACCGCTATCCCGAGACAGAGCGCCGCGGCGGTTACGAAAGGAAAGACCGTCTGGCCGCCCCCCAAAGCCGGGAAGGGTGCGAAGGCGAGGTTGAGGATCCACAGGGAAATCAGCGCCACCGCTCCGACCGCCAGCGCTCGCCTCCAGGTCCCCTGGGAGGCCACGGTGTAGAGGCCCACCATCGGGGCCACCGCCGCAGAGCCGTCGACATAGCCCAGACCGGTGTAGGTGAGGACTGCGGCCAGGGACACCGAGAAGGTGGCCAGGGGCCACCGCCGGCGCCCCGCCAGCACCAGCGCCGCAAGTGCCACCAAGCCGTACCCGGCGATGCTCGGGTGGGGGTAGGCGTTGAGGTGGAAGGGCACCACCTCGTTCCCGTTGAGCTTGCCGTAGGCCTCGCCGTAGGAACCCCAGACGAGCCCGGACGCCAGTAACAGTGCGCCCAACGAGTCGAACGCCCAGCTCATCCATGCTGGTCGGGAGGCTGGTCGGGAGGCTGGTCGGGAGGCTGGTCGGGAGTGAGCCCTCACAGAAGCCACATTACGCCAACGAACCTGCGTAGGCCGTCCTACCCAGGGTGACCGTTGCGGCTACTGCACCGGGAGTAGCCGCCCCACCCGTCGGGGGCGCCCGCAGTAGGCGAAAGTGTCACCCAGGGGCGGACGACAGGCAAGCGGCATTTCGTCATCATGGAAACGGTACATCCAGAGCCGAAGACCCGACAAGGAAAGGGACCATGACCCGCCTCGCCCATTTCGTCCTGCGGCACAAGCTGGTGGTTGTGCTGGTCTGGCTGGCTGCCACCGTCGCCGGCTTTGCCACCATCGGCACGACCAGCAGCCGACTGTCGACCAACTTCTCGTTCCCCGGCAAGGCCGGGTTCGTCACTGACGCCCAGATCGCCGCGCTGTACCACAATGGCGGAGGCGGGGCCCCGACCGTGTTGACCCTCAGCCTGCCCGCCAGCTCGCCGACACCCGCTACGCCAGGCGCCAGACGGGCAATGAATGCCCAGGCTGGCGCCGCCTTCGCAGCTGCTGCCGCGGCAGCTCCCGGCACTCGCTTGGCTGATGCCGACACCACCCGAGACCCCCACTTCGTCACCTCCGACGGGCGCAGCGCTTACGCCCTGGTCTTCACCGGGTCGGCGGGCAGCAGTGGCGGTTTCGGGACCGATACCACTACCAAGCCGATCACCGAGGCCCTGAACACCGCCGCCCCGAGCGGGTGGCGGGCCGGGGTCACCGGGCTCAACCAGCTGGCGGCCGCCAAGGGTTCCTCGAAGGGCACCAGCACGCTGACCGAGTCGATGCTCGGCGGTGTGGGGGCGCTGGCCGTGCTGGCCTTCGTATTTGCCAGCTTCTTGGCCCTGGTGCCCCTGCTCATGGCGCTGGCAGCGATCCCGGCGACGTTCCTGTTGGTACTCGGCCTCACCGAGGTCACCAGCGTGAGCTTCATCGTCGAGTTCCTGATCGCCCTGATCGGCCTGGGTGTCGCCATCGACTACTCGTTGCTGATCGTAACCCGCTGGCGTGAGGCCCGGGCCAACGGCGCTGACAACGAGTCAGCTGTCGTCCAGGCGATGGAGAACGCCGGCCGCGCGGTAATCTTCTCCGGGCTCACCGTGGCCATCAGCCTGCTGGCTCTGGTGGTCCTGCCGGTGACTTTCCTGCGAAACGTGGGCGCCGCAGGCTTTTTCATCCCGCTGGTCTCCATTGCGGTGGCGGTGACCCTGTTACCGGTGGTGCTGGTGACTGTCGGGCCTCGGCTGGACTGGCCCCGGCTCCGTCACGAAGGCCGGCCCAGCCGACCCTGGACCGCCTGGGCCGGACTCGTCACCCGGCACCGCAAGCCCGCCGCCCTTTTGGGTTTCGCGGCCCTGGTCGCACTGCTGGTCCCGCTTGGCTTCATCCATCTGGGTGAGCCGCCGAGCGCCGCCCAGGCCCAGGTTGGCCCCGCTCACCAGGCCCTGGCGAGCCTCGAAGACCAGGCCGTCCCCTCCGGGATCCTCGCCCCAATCGAGGTCCTGACGCAGCCGGCCAACGCTCCTGCGCTGGCGAGGCGCCTGGACCAGCTCAAAGGCGTCTACTCCGCTTTCGCTCCGGCCAACGCGTCCTACCAGGTAGGTGGCACGGCGATAGTGGACGTGCTGCCGAGCGCGGAGCCCAGCACCCCGAGCGGGGGAGCGACCGTGCGGGCGGTGCAGGCAGTTGCGTCGTCCACGCCGGGAGTCATCGGAGTGGGTGGCGCCGGCGCCGAGCAGGGCGACTTTATCTCCTCGATCTACGGCAGCTTCCCGCTGATGCTGGGACTGATCTCCATCTGCACCTTCTTGCTTCTCAGCCGGGCCTTCCGCTCGGTGGTCCTGGCACTCAAGGCGGTCGTCCTGAATGCAGCCTCGGTGGGAGCGGCATTCGGGGCGATGGTCCTGGTCTGGCAGATGGGCAAGGGCAGCGGCGCCCTCTGGGGGGTCCCCGCGACCGGGGCACTGACCGTTTGGGTGCCGATCATGGTGTTCGCCTTCTTGTTCGGGCTGTCGATGGACTACGAGGTGTTCATCCTCACCCGGATGCGCGAGGAGTACGACGCCACGGGCTCCACCCGCCACGCGGTGATAGCCGGTATCGGACGGACAGGTCGGCTGGTGACCAGCGCGGCGCTGATCCTGTTCCTTTCGTTCCTGTCCATGTCCACCACCCCCGACGTCGACGTGAAGGTGCTGGCCACCGGGCTGGGCGCAGGGATCCTGTTGGATGCGGTGGTGGTGCGCTGCCTCCTCGTCCCGGCGCTGGTCGGCCTGTTCGGGCGCTGGAACTGGTGGCTGCCGGCCTGGATGGGCAAGGCCATGCGGGTGGCGCCGTCCGCCCTGGCAGCGACGGCCGAACCTGTGGAGGTGGTCGAGGGAATGCCGGTACTGGTCGTGAGTGGGCACTGAGGGTGCGGAGGCTGGACCATATTCCTTGGATAGGTTTTACTTCCATGAGACGCATCCCCACTGCCGTAGCAGTAGGAGCCGCCGTCGGGACTCTGGGCGTCGGCGGGCTGGCTTACGCCAGCACCGCCGGGTCCGGGACCCCTGCGAACACCAAGGCCTCCAAGCCCCGCATCGTCCGCCACGCGGCCCTACTCCGCCGTGCCATCTACGCCCAGGTGATTGTGGAGGGCAAAGGTCACGTGGCCCACACCATCACCTTCGAGCGCGGAAGGTTTACCGGCATCTCAGCCGGCGACCTCCACCTCAGCCGGCTAGACGGTGTCCAGGTCAGCGCGCCGATAACGGCCGCAACAACGTTCCACAAGATCCCCGAGGCCAGCTTGGTGGCGGGCGACCGGGTACGCATCGTCGAGCGGGACGGGATCACCACTTCGGTGACCGGTCGCGCCGCGAAGGGCGTTTCCACACCTTTCACCGGTTCGAGCTAGTGCTAGTCTGTAGTCATGCCTACGCAAGCTATGCCTGAGATCATTGAGGAGGTCCGTCCGGTCCTCGATGACGAGGGTGATCACGACCGGATGGCCCACATCGTGGTGCCTGCCTCGGCAGTCACCGAGGCAATCGTCACTGGCAAGCCGTGCACCGCGCTCTGCGGGAAGGTCTGGGTGCCCACCCGCGACCCCAAGCGCTACCCGGTGTGCGCGACCTGCAAGGAGGTGGCCGCCTCTAAGGGGTGGAAGGTGCCCACCGGCTGAGCAACGTGCGCGGCACCGGAGTCTTCCCCAAGAACGCCTCGGTACACCTGCTGGGCCTCCTACTGTTCTGCGGGTGTGGCTTCGCCACCTGGTGGCAGGTCGGACGGGCACTGGGAGGCAACGGGCTGAGCTGGGCTTACGTCTTCGAGTGGCCGTTTTTTGCCGGATGCTCCGTCTGGTTGTGGCGCAAGCTTCTGCGCGAGGGCAAGCCCGCCAAGGTGCACTCGCCTGCCTACAAGCGTTGGCTCGGGACTCCGCCGCCGACGCCGGTGGAGGAGCAGCGCGAGGCCGAGCGGCTCTGGGCCTACAACCGCTTCCTGGCCGAGCTGAGCCTGGAGGACCAGTTGCGCCAGCTCAGCGGGGCCGAGGAGCGCAGGAGGCGCGGGATAGGCGCGGGCCGCGCTCAGCTCTCGGGAGCTCGCCAGCGCGCCCTGGACGAGACCGGCCTACCGGACGATCTCCAGCGGAGGGTTCTTCGCCGTCGAGGGTGGGAGCACCGTGAGGTTCTTTGCCTTGACCGCCAGAGCGCTGAGAGCTCCGGCGAAGCCGATCAGGGCAAGGGCGTCGAGGGCAGGACGGACGCCTTGGACGAACGTGAGGGATGTCGCGAAGCTCCCGTGGGCGGCGAATACAGCCGAGGCGATGGC
>JBOGGT010000045.1:0-3621 GCA_050744225.1 Acidimicrobiales bacterium
GCCCACACGCACGAGTTCGTGCGCACCGGCCAGGACGACACCAAGTTCGGCTTTGGCCTCGCCTCGGGAGCGGCCGACGCTGCGATCCACCGCCTGAGGGCGATGGCGGGGGTAGAGCTGGTGGGCATCCACGCCCACATAGGCAGCCAGGTCTTCGCGGTGGACTCCTTCGCCAAGGAGATCGACGTGCTGGCTGGCCTGGTCCGGGGCGCCGGCCTCCCAGAGCTGTGCGTCGGGGGCGGCTTGGGGGTGGCTTACGTGGCCGGCGAGGCGGCCCCCAGCATCGCCGAGTGGGCGGATGCCGTGCACAAGGCGGCTTCGGAGGCCGGGATCCAGGCCCGGATCACCGCCGAGCCCGGCCGCGCCATCGCGGCCACCGCCGGCATTACCCTCTACACGGTCGGTACGATCAAGGCGCTCCCCGGCATCCGGACCTATGTCTCGGTCGACGGCGGCATGAGCGACAACCCCCGACCGGTGCTCTACGGCAGCGGTTACGAGGCATTCCTTCCCCGGGCCGCGGATGCTCAGCGCCCGCGGAGGGCGACGGTGGTGGGCAAGCACTGCGAATCCGGCGACATCGTGGTGCGCGACGCCCAACTCCCCGCCGACCTGGAGGTGGGGGACATCCTTGCCACGCCGGTCACCGGAGCCTACGGTCACTCCATGGCCTCCAACTACAACAAGGTCCCGCGCCCGCCGGTGGTGTTCGTGGCCGACGGAGCCGCCCGCGTGGTCGTGCGCCGGGAGAGCCTCCCCGACCTCTGCCGCCTGGATGAGTAGCTCGGTGAGGGTCGGGCTGCTCGGCTGTGGCACGGTGGGCGCCGCGCTGGTGGAGCTGATGGGCGCCGAGTCGGCGGCAATCGAGTCCGGCGCGGGGATCCGGTTGGAGCTCGCCTCCATAGCGGTGAATAATCTTGCCCAATCGCGCCCGGCCTCAGTGCCCGCTCACCTCTTGACCGCCGATGCCCTGGGCGTGGTGACCGATCCCGCCGTGGACGTGGTAGTGGAGCTGATCGGGGGCCTGGAGCCCGCGGGGACCCTGGTCACCAGAGCCCTGGAGGCGGGCAAGCCGGTGGTGACCGGCAACAAGGAACTGCTGGCGACCCGGGGAGCCGAGCTGGCCGAGGTCGCCGCGAGGGCAGGGGTGGACCTCTTGTACGAGGCGGCGGTAGGGGGGGCGATCCCGGTGGTCCGGCCGCTGCGCGAGTCCCTCGCCGGGGAGCGAATCCACCGGGTGATGGGGATAGTGAACGGCACCACCAACTACATCCTCACCCAGATGAGCGACCAGGGCGCAACCTACGCCCAGGCCCTCGCAGAGGCTCAGGAGCTCGGCTACGCCGAGAAGACAAATCCTGCGGCCGACGTCGAGGGATACGACGCGGCGGCCAAGATCGCCATCCTGGCAGGACTGGCATTCGGGGGAGTGGTGCGGGTGGCCGACGTGTACCGCGAGGGCATCACCGGCCTGCGGGTGAGCGACATCGCCGCAGCTCAGCGCCTGGGTTACGAGGTCAAGCTGCTCGCGATCGCCGAGCGAGTGGGAGAAGGGGGGGGCGTGGGTGGGCACGGGTCTGGAGGCGCCGCCGAGCAGATTCCTTTGATTGGAGTGAGGGTGCATCCGGCGATGGTGGATCGCAGCCACCCGCTGGCCTCGGTCCGGGGGCCCTTCAACGCGGTGTTCATCGAGGGTGAGGCGGTGGGCGAGCTGATGCTGTACGGGCGCGGGGCGGGCGGGCGGCCGACCGCTGCGGCCGTGCTCGGGGACCTGATCGACGCCGCTCACAACCTGAGGTCCGGGGGGCGGGGGCGGACCGTGCTCCAGCCGCCGGCGAGGGTCCGGCCGATGGACGAGTTGCGGTGCAGTTACTATCTGAGCATCGACGTCGTGGACCGCCCTGGGGTGCTGGCCGCGGTCGCCGGGGTGCTCGGCGCCCATGCTGTCTCGGTGCGCTCGATGGAGCAGATCGGCCTGGGTTCCGAGGCGCGCCTGGTGTTCGTGACCCATTCTGCCCGGGAGGCCGACGTGGTGGCCGCACTCTCCGGGCTCAGGGAGCTCGACTCGGTCGAGCGGGTCGGCGGGCTGCTCCGGCTGGTGGAGCCCCGATGACGCACCGGGCCTGGCGCGGGGTGATCGAGGAGTACCGGGAGCACCTGCCGGTCTCTGCGGCGACCCCGGTGGTGAGCTTGGGCGAGGGGGCCACCCCGCTGCTGGCCGCACCCCGGCTGTCGGAGCGGGTGGGGGCGCGGGTGCTGCTCAAGGTGGAGGGCGCCAACCCGACCGGCTCGTTCAAGGACCGGGGGATGACCCTGGCCATCTCCAAGGCGGCGGAGGAGGGGGCCAGGGCGGTCGTGTGCGCCTCGACTGGGAACACCTCGGCATCGGCCGCCGCGTACGCCGCCCGGGCCGGGCTCACCTGCGCGGTGCTGATCCCCGAGGGCCACATCGCCCTGGGCAAGCTCGCTCAGGCGCTGATCCACGGGGCCAGGGTGCTCCAGGTCCGGGGGAACTTCGACCACGCTCTGGAGATCGTGCGCGCCCTCGCCGAAAGCGCCCCGGTGACCGTGGTGAACTCGATCAACGACTATCGGATCGAGGGCCAGAAGACCGGGGCCTTCGAGGTGGTGGACGCCCTCGGCGAGGCGCCGGACGTCCAGTGCATACCGGTGGGCAACGCGGGGAACATCTGCGCTTACTGGAAGGGCTACCTCGAGTACCGCTCTGCGGGGCACTCGACCCGCCTCCCCCGGATGCTGGGGTTCCAGGCCGCCGGTGCCGCCCCGATCGTCCTAGGCCATCCGGTGGAGGACCCCGAGACGGTGGCAACCGCCATCCGGATCGGCAAGCCCGCCTCCTGGTACGGGGCCACCGCGGCTGCTGCGGAGTCTGGGGGCGGGATCCACTCGGTGACCGACGCCCAGATCTTGGAGGCTTACAGATTCCTGGCTGCGGAGGAGTCGGTGTTCTGCGAACCGGCTTCGGCGGCGTCGGTGGCGGGCTTGGTTTCGGTCGGGGTCCCGCCCGGGTGCACCGTGGTCTGCGTGCTCACCGGACACGGGCTCAAGGATCCCGACATTGCCATCAGCCAGATCCAGGTGCCCACGGTGCTCGACGCGACGATGGGGGCAGTCAGGGAGGCCCTGGACCTCTAGGTCCGTGGTCCGTGGGGCCGCGGTTGTGGTCTGGGTGCGGTCCCGCTATCATAGTTGTCGACACCGCTCGCAGTTCTTGCCACGCGGTAGTGCTCGACCTGCGTGGGGGTAGGTTTCTGATCGAGGTGGCGACCTTCGCCTGTGCCGCGCCCTGTCTTTGGGCCAGGTCTCGACCCCTTCCTACCCGATCCGGAGCAGGTGGCATTGGTCGTTTCCCGCCATTCCGCTCTATCTCTGCGGAGGTGGGTCCGAGATGCGAGGGCGATCATCCCAATCAGACACGATTCACAATCCAAAGCGAGGTAGCCGGTGAGCGGACAGCAACTCGAGCGCTCGATCCTGGAGCGCAAGGAGCGAAGTGAGCTTCACTCCATCGCCGCGGCCATGGCACTGCGGACCAACTCACGGACAAAAAAGGCGGACATCATAGACCAGATACTCAAGGCCACCGGCATCCTGGTTGAC
>JBOGGT010000046.1:0-6363 GCA_050744225.1 Acidimicrobiales bacterium
GGCCGGGGTTGCACAGGCCGGGGTTGCACAGGCCGGGGTTGCACAGGCCGGGGTTGCACAGGCCGGGGTTGCACAGGCCGGGGTTGCACAGGCCGGGGTTGCACAGGCCGGGGTTGCACAGGCTAAGGCCTGGGCGACGAAGGCGGGCGCTCACTGATGCTGGCGGGGATCCCCGGCCTGGGTCACGGCGCGTTCGCTGCGCTGACCGGGCCGGGTAGCTGGGTGGCGCTGGGTGCCAGCGGGCTGGTGGTCGGGGTGCTCGTCGGCCTCACCGGGGCCGGCGGCAGCTCGGTGCTCACCCCTCTGCTGGTGCTGGTCTTTGGCCTGCCCGCCATCTCCGCGGTGGGCACCGACCTGGCGGCATCTCTGGTCATGAAGCCCGTAGGCGGCCTGGTCCACATGCACCACCGCACCGTGCGCATGGACATAGTGCGGTGGCTCGTCGTGGGCTCGGTCCCGGGCGCAGTGCTCGGGGTGGTGATCCTGGATTTCGCCGGGAGCTCGGCGAACACCGTCCTGCTGCCCTTGCTCGGAGCCGCGCTGCTGGCCACTGCCATCGCGATGCTGGCACGGCCCCGGCTGCGGGCACGGGCCGCGCGACGCTCCGGCGAGTCCAGGGTGGGACGTGAGTGGGGAGCCGACGGGGGGGGAACCGGCTCAATTAATCAAAAGGACGGGCTGCGACGGGTCCCGACCCTCCTTGTCGGCCTCTTCGGAGGGGTGCTGGTGGGGCTCACCTCGGTCGGGTCGGGCTCGCTGATGGTGGTGGGCATGACCATGCTGTACCCGGGTCTCACCATGGCCGAGCTGATCGGGACCGACCTGGTGGCCGCGGTCCCGATGGTCGGCGCGGCGGCGCTCGGGCACCTGGTCAGCGGCGACGTGCACTTCGGCGTGGCCGGGGCGCTGCTGGTGGGGGCCATCCCGGGGACCTTCCTCGGCGCCCGGCTGTCGACCCGCTCGAACGGGCGCCTCGCTCGGGGCGCCCTCGTGGCGGTCCTGCTCGCCACCGGGATCAAGCTGATCGGCTTCGTGTGAACCCTTTCCCAAAAAAGGACCTAAAGTGACTCTCACCCTCGTGCCCACCCTCGCCCCGCCCACCGACCACCTCGACCTGCTGGAGGCCCACGCCATCTTCGTGATGCGCGAGGTCGCCGCCGAGTGCCGCCACCCGGTGGTCCTGTTCAGCGGCGGAAAGGACTCCGCAGTGCTGCTGCGCCTGGCTGAGAAGGCCTTCCGGCCGGCGCGCTTCCCCTTCCCGGTCCTCCAGGTCGACACCGGGCACAACTTTCCTGAGGTGGTCGAGTTCCGGGACCGCCGGGTCGCCGAGCTGGGCGAGCGCCTGATCGTGGCCTCGGTGCAGCACTCGATCGACTCAGGGCGGACCTCGGACCCCGGCTTCGGGTCATCTCGCAACCGGCTGCAGAGCGCCACCCTGCTGGACGCCATCGCCGCCCACGGCTTCGACGCCTGCATCGGGGGTGCCCGCCGGGACGAGGACAAGGCCAGGGCCAAGGAGCGCATCCTGTCCTTCCGGGACGCCTTCGGGGCCTGGGACCCGCGCAACCAGCGCCCCGAGCTGTGGCACCTCTACCAGGGCCAGGTCCGCCCCGGGGAGCACCTCCGGGCCTTCCCCCTGTCGGACTGGACTGAGATGGACGTGTGGGGCTACATCGCCCGGGAGGACATCGAGCTGCCCAGCTTGTACTACGCCCACCGCCGGCGAGTGATCCCCCGCGGGCCGATGCTGCTGGCCGAGAGCGAGTGGGTGACCGCCGGGCCGGGGGAGTCGGTGGCCGAAGAGACCGTCCGCTTCCGCACCGTGGGGGACATGACCTGCACCGGGGCGGTGCGTTCGTTTGCCGTTACCGCAGCCGAGGTGATGGCCGAGGTGGCCATCTCCCGGATCACCGAGCGCGGCGCCAGCCGGGCGGACGATGCGTTCTCCGAGAGCTCGATGGAGGACCGCAAGCGCGAGGGTTACTTCTAAGCGATGGGAACCGAATAGGGTGGACCTGCTGCGCTTTGCCTCCATCGGATCGGTGGACGACGGGAAGTCGACCCTGATCGGGCGGCTCCTGGCTGACAGCCGCCAGCTCTTCGACGACCAGCTGGCCGCGATCAAGGTCGCCAGCCAGCGGAGGGGGCGCGAGGGCCTGGACCTGGCGTTCGTCACCGACGGGCTGCGTGCCGAGCGTGACCAGGGGATAACCATCGACGTGGCATACCGCTACGCCGCCACCCCTCGGCGCAAGTTCGTGATCGCCGACTGCCCCGGACACGTCCAGTACACCGCCAACATGGCCACCGGCGCCTCGACGGCCGAGCTGGCGCTGGTGGTGGTGGATGCGCAGCGGGGCCTGCGGGAACAGACCCGCCGCCACGTGTGCATCGCCGCCCTGCTGGGGGTGCGCCACCTGCTGGTAGCAGTGAACAAGATGGACCTGGTGGCCTGGGACCAGGCGGCCTACGACGCGATCGTGGCGGAGGTGGCCGCGATGGCCGGGCCACTGGGCATCAACACGCTGGACTGCGTCCCGGTGTCCGCGCTGAACGGGGACAACGTGGTCGAGGCTTCTGGCGCGGCGACCTGGTACGACGGTCCCACCGTGCTCGGGTACCTGGAATCGGCTCCGGATACCGAGCCGTGCGCGTCGGGTCCGCGCCTGCCGGTGCAGTGGGTGCTCCGGCACCCCGAGGGCGGCCGTAGTTACGCCGGGATGGTGTGTGGGGGGGACTTCACCGTCGGCGACGAGGTGGTCGCGCTGCCCGCCGGGGGTCGTAGCCGGATCACCTCCATCGACACCTTCGACGGTCCACTGGATCGCGCCGGCCCGAAGCTGTCGGTCTCGGTGAGCCTGGCCGACGACCTGGACGTCTCCCGTGGGGACCTGCTCGCCCCTGTGGGCTCGGCGCCAGAGCCGGTCCGGGAGCTCGACGCCATCGTGTGCTGGTTCGCCGACCGCCCGGTGGGCGCGGGGGATCGCCTGCGGATCAAGCACACCACCCGCCAGGCCGCCGCCATGGTCGCCGAGGTCTCCGGCCGCCTGGACGTGAACACCATGGACATCGAGCCGGCGGACAAGCTTGCCGGCAACGAGATCGGCCGGATGCGGATCTCCGTTGCAGTGCCGCTCGCCGCCGATCCCTACCGGGCGAACCGGGTGACCGGCAGCTTCGTGCTGATCGACGAGGTGACCAACGCCACCCTGGCCGCGGGCATGGTGGGGGGCGCCGCGCTCCTCGGAAGCTAGGGGTCCTCGGCGTCCCGGGCGCCGGCTGGCCTGCCTGGGCGCGGTCGGATCGGTTAGGTTCGACTCATGCGAACCGCCGAGAAACCGTTGACCGGTGGGAACCAACGCAGGCGGGTGGTCGCGCTCTCCCGAACGGAGCCCAACAGGTTCGCGCGCGAGCTGTTTGCGGGCCTGCCGTCACGCTACGACGTACTGGCGGGGATTCTTTCGATGGGTCAGGATCGGCGCTGGCGGGCAGCCATGCTGGAGCGGGTGGTGGCCGGGCCGGGATGCCGGGTGCTGGATGTGGCCACCGGCCCAGCCGGGGTCGCCCTCGCCGTACAGCGCCGCACCGGTGCCTCGGTGGTGGGCGTGGACGTGACCGAGGAAATGCTGCGCCGGGCGAAGTCCAACGTCGCCACCGCGGGGCGGGAGTCCCTGATCAAGCTGGTGCTGGCACGCGGCGAGCAGCTCCCGTTCCCCGACGCCAGCTTCGACGCGCTCACGGTCACCTACCTGCTACGTTACGTCGCCGACCCGGCCGCGACCCTGGCCGAGCTGGCCCGCGTGGTCCGACCCGGTGGAACCGTGGCCTCGCTGGAGTTCAACCTCCCGCCGCTCCCGCTGTGGCGGCCACTGTGGCGTGCCTACACCGGTTTCGTGCTGCCAGTTGCCGGGGGATTGCTGGGAGGAAGGCAGTGGTACGACGTGGGTCGATTCCTTGGCCCCAGCATCGCCGCCCACTACGCTTCGTACCCGGTGGCCTGGACCATCGGCGCCTGGCGTGACGCCGGCTTGGTCGACGTCGGGGCGAGGGCAATGAGCCTGGGGGGCGGTCTGGTGATGTGGGGAACCAAAGGTCCTGGCAGTGCGGCGACACCGGGCGGGGCAGGGCCGGGCGAGCGTCCGCCAGATGGTTGATCAACGAGTCGAGGCCCAGCAGCCTGCCAAGGAGTCCGACCAGCCGCCGGACCAGCAGCGGGACGAGCCGCCGGACCAGCAGCCGGACCAGCAGCCGGACGAGCCGCCGGACCAGCAGCCGGACCAGCAGCGGGACCAGATCCGGGCTGCATTCTATGCCAGTTCCGGGACCGGATGGCGGGGCTGGTGGACGGTCCTTCACCCGCCGTACACGGCCTGGCACCTGGCCTACGTGGTCATTGGCGCCTCCCTCGCGCCGTCCGTCAACTGGGGGACCCTTGGGGCGACGCTCGGGGCATTCTTCCTGGCAGTCGGCGTGGCGGCTCACGCTCTGGACGAGCTGAACGGGCGGCCCCTGCGCACCTCCATCCCGAGTTCGCACCTGGTGGGAGCCGCGGCGGCCAGCCTTTCGCTGGCAGTGGCCCTCGGGGTGGGTGGCGTGGTCCGCCTCGGGATCGGCCTGGTGCCCTTCATCGGAGTCGGGGCGTTCCTGGTGGTCGCCTACGACCTGGAGCTCGTCGGGGGACGGCTGCACAACGACGCCACCTTCGCCCTGGCGTGGGGAGCGTTCCCCGTGCTCACCGCGTACTTTGCCCAAGCCGGGACCATCGGCTTCACCGCAGTGGCCGCTGCCGCAGGAGCCTTCGCCCTCTCTGGAGCCCAGCGACACTTGAGCGCCCCGGCGAGGACCCTGCGGCGCCACGTGGTGGAGGTATCCGGTAGCCTTACCCTCGCCGACGGCACCAGCCGCGCCCTGACCCGCGAGGTGCTGCTGGCACCACTTGAACGAGCACTAAAGGCGCTCTGCTGGGCGGTGGTAGCCCTGGCCGTGGCTCTGGCGGTCTCGCGGCTTAGCTGACGCTCAGGCTCCGGCTGACGCGACTTCGAGAGTTAGGGTGAATCTGCTCCCGGATGGCTCTGCGTCCTTCTTGGCCGATGACCGCCCGACTACTGCCACTCCCAGGTCCCAGTAGTCACCGTCCCTGCCAGCGTGGAGCGCGAGGATGCTCGAAGAACTCTCCAGGCGCCACTGCTGGCGGGAGAGCACCGCCGGAAGGAAGTGCTTGAGAGCGGCTGCGCTCGATGGCGACTCGTACGTCAGGGTGACCTTATAGTCGGAAAGTCCCTGATCCAGAGCTGCTTTGGAGACGAGGTTGGCGTTGGTGGGCACAGAGATCGCATCCAGCACGTTGGCGGGGATCACGCCCTCGGAGTTGAGGGACGCAAAGTCCGGCGCAGCGGAACGATAGGGCAGGTTCACTGTGCCGTAGTTGACCGGAGCGCTGGGCTTGCTTGCGGCGCGGCCAACCAGGACTGAGACCAGGATCACCACGACGACCAGGCAGACGGCCGCGGTGGTATTGCGGACCAAGCGGAAGGTCCGAGTATTGGCTGGCGACTCGGTCATCTCGGGAGTCGAGCTTACGAGTACCCGGGTGAATCGACTAGTCGCACGTGCGGACCGAGCCCCGCAAGACGCTAGAGTGTCCCGCAGCTGGCGGCGTGGCCGAGTGGCTTAGGCAAGGGCCTGCAAAGCCCTTTACAGCGGTTCGATTCCGCTCGCCGCCTCCAGTGGAGATGCAGGTCAGAGGCTATTTTGTGCCTGGCTCGGCTCCCGGAGTTACTCTTATTTGAGGTGCTAACCTCCACGTAACCGTTGGTAGTAACCGCCGAGGAGCAACATGGAGGGCATCGACTTCTGGGAGAGGCTGGACCGTGCGGGGGAGTGCTGGACCTGGGCCGGCCCCACCGATCCCAGCGGCTACGGCGTCCTCAAGGTGAAGGGGACACTCTGGAAGGCACACCGGCTGGCTTGGAGCCTGGACCGAGGCATCGAACCGCCGGCCGGCGTCCCCATCCTCCAGACGTGCCAGAACCGGGCGTGCTGTCGCCCCGAGCACCTTGTCCAAGGTCCGAGCCATCGCCGCCAGCGCAAGGCCCGCCGGCCCAGCGGCTCGGGCTCGCTCGAAGAGCTCCGCCCCGGTGTCTGGCAGCTCCGGGTCTCTGTGGGGAAGGGTCCTGCTGGCACCTACGAGCGGGTGACCCGGATGTTCGAGGGAACCAGCACGGAGGCACACAAGGCGCTTGCGGCCCTCGTGGCCGACTGCGCCGCTGGCAGGGTCGTGGCCGGCTCGGAGACTATGGACACGCTCTTCGATGCCTGGCTGGCCTACCTGGGCAGGATCGGTCGTTCTCCCAACTACATCAC
>JBOGGT010000047.1:0-7396 GCA_050744225.1 Acidimicrobiales bacterium
CTCCACCACCAAGCGTTTCGCCGGGGACAACACCCCGGCCTTCGTTGAGCGTCAAAACCGTGCTTGGTGTTGTGGACGATGGCTTCGGCGGTTTCGCCGGGGACAACACCCCCGCCTTCGTTGAGCGTGAATACCTCGCTGGTCTCGGGCTCGCTCCCCGCACGTTTCGCCGGGGACAACACCCCGGCCTTCGTTGAGCGTCCTCAGCCAGGACGGTGCTCGCGTCGCCATACCTCGAGGTTTCGCCGGGGACAACACCCCGGCCTTCGTTGAGCGCTGGAGTCTGGCTGGGATCCTACCAACGCTGGTGGAGGTTTCGCCGGGGACAACACCCCGGCCTCCGTTAAGCGGGATGCTGAAATAACCAGGCTCGCCGGATCATCCAGGGTGATGCCACCCCCCAGGGCTGGGGGTCGACCCCAGGACAGGGACCGTCTATGTGGCGAACGAAAGCATCACCAGCGACCTCACGGTCTCGGTTATTGATGAGAAGACCGACAGGGTTACCCCATGCCATAATGGGAAAGTGATCCTGGAACAGGCAGTCCTGTCAGTGAGACCCGGGCAGGAGGCTGAGTTCGAGGCGGCCTTCGAGCAAGCCAAATCGATCATCGCCAGCGCGCCAGGCTTTGAAGGTATCACTCTCTGGCGCTGCATCGAGAGGACAAGAACGTACCTTCTCCTCGTGGAGTGGGCACGCCTGGAGGACCACCTCCAAGGCTTCCGAGAGTCTGGCGGTTACCTTGAGTGGCGTCGGCTGCTGCATCACTTCTACGAGCCCTTTCCCACCGTCGAGCACTACGCGCAGGTGCAAGAAGCAGGACCCTGGTGAGTCCCTCACCGGCCGGGGCAACGCGCTGTGGTTCGACTTGAACAAGTCTGAGCGCCGTGTCAGCTGCTGCCACCTCTCCCGGTCAGCGGAGCTCGGTAGCCACGACCGGGCTAAAGGTGTCTGCACCGTGCGCCGAAGATCATATCGGTGAACACAGCGGAGAGCCAGATGGCCGTGCAGGTCGGGTTCGCCGGTCCTGCGGACCAGCGCCGCTTGACGGTGGCGTTCCGGCTGATCTTGATCATCCCGTTGGCGATCCTCCTGCTCATCGTGAACTCGGCGCTGGCGGCGGTGGAGGTGATCAGCTGGTTTGCGGCCCTCGTGCTGGGCCGGTTACCTCGCTGGGCCGCCGGGTTCCTGACCGTGATCCTCCGGCTCAACATCCGGGTGTACGCCTACGGCTACCTGCTGACAGATCGCTACCCGCCGCTTCACCGGGACCGCGACGACTATCCGGTGGATGTGCGCACCTCGCCGGGTCGGCTCAACCGGCTGGCAGTGCTCTTCCGCGTCGTGCTGGTGATCCCGACCTACATCGTGTCCACCGTCCTGTCCTCCGGACTTCCCATCGTGCTGTTCTTTACCTGGCTTATCGTCGTGGTGGCCGGCCGCATGCCGGCAAGCTTGCACCAGGCGCTCTGCGCGGTGCTGCGCTACCAGGCCCGGTACTACGCCTACTTCGGCCTCTTGACCTCGACTTATCCCGCTGGGATCCTCGGGGACCCTCCCGGTCAGGCACCTGGGGCCTATCCCCCGCCGCCCGAAGTGGCACCCACGTGGGCGCCCCCGCTCCTCTCGCCCCCGCCTTTCTCGCCCCCGCCCCTCTCGCCCCCGCCTTTCTCGCCCCCGCCCCTGTCGCCCCCGGATGCCAAGGTGCCTCTGGCAACTCGCCTGGTCCTGTCCCGTCCGGCCAAGCGGATCGTGGTCCTCGTCCTTATCCTCGGCGGCCTGAGCATCGCCGGCTCGATCACCTTGGACGTGGTGGTGACGAGGTCGGCGACCCTCCGCGTCCAGGAGGACTACGCCGCGCTCACCCGGTCCATCTCCCAATATGTCGACCAGGCCGGTCAGTGTCCCGCCCAACCCGACCCGCTGTCGTGCGCGGACCGCGCCGCCATTAGCCAAGCGGCGGCCTTCGCCACCTTCGGGCAGCAGGTGTCGGAGATCACCTTCCCCCAACAGCGAGCAGCGACCGACGCCACCCGGGTCGTGCGGGATGCCAACCAGCTGGCCACCCTTTACCAACGGGTCTCGTCTGCCCCCAGCGTGGCGGCCTACGAACGGGACTTCCGTGTGCTCGAGCCGGTCGCGCACACTTTCGACAGCAGCTACCGGACCCTGGCGAACGACCTGGGGATCGGCTAGGTCTATCTGACCAGGGCTACCTGATCACGGCGGTCGCCGCCAGCAGCACAATCGCCTGGGTGTTGAACAGGGCGTGGGCTACCATCGAAGTCCCCAGCCGGCCGGTCAGGTGGCGGACGGTTCCCAGTGCCAGCCCGGCGGCGGCAATGCCCCACGCGTACAGGAGTGACTCGGGGCCGGCCCAGCCGATCAGATGGGCCGCTCCGAACAGCACGGCGGTGACCGCGATGCCAGGTGCCGGTCCCCAGCGGGCCACCAGTCTGGTCTGCACGAGGCCGCGAAAGAACAGCTCCTCCACGATCGGTGCTCCCACGCATGTCACGAGCACCAGCACTGCCCACCCGCCTGTCCCAGGGAGCAGCAGCCGGTAGAGCTGCTGGTCCGGATTTGCGCTCTTGTGCAGCAGGAATACCGCGAACGGCACCACCGCCGCAGTGGCCATTGCCCTGCCCGCCAGCGAGCCTGCCAGCCCGAACGCCAGGTCGATTGGGCGCCCGGCGAGCCCGTAGTCCACCCGGAGCGATCCCGACCCCCGTCGGCGGCTGACCGCGAGTACGGCGCCCACGAAACCGACCCACAGGCCGACCTCCGAGATGCCGAAGATCGCCACGTCGCCGAGGTCGGTCAGGGCACGCAGGACGACCTGGACAAGCGCACCGATGACTGCCCCGACGACGAAGCCGGTCACAGCGATGGCCATGCCGGGGAGCTTCACGCGCTGGAGTTGGGTTGCTGGCGGGCCGGGCGGCGCGGCCCACTCCACCACCGATCCCACGCTGACCTGCCAGGTCCACTCCTTGCCGTCCCACCACCGGTGCCGAGCAGAGCCGTCCGGGTCGGGATACCACCCCGAGCTCGGGTCGGGCGCCGACCCCGTGGGCTCGTTCACGAGACGAGTCTCTCACATCGCTTTCCTTGGAGGAGCGACTCCGGGAGTCGAGTCTCGACCGTTACTCCTCCCTCGATCAGGGGCGTGAACGGGCAGGGCAAAGTTCCGTGGTCGACGCCAGCTCTACCAGACCGTTGCGGGTTACTTGCCAAGCAGTGCGAGCGGAACCACGCCGATCCCGTCGGGCCGCCGGTACGCGTAAGGCCCGGTGGTGATGACGATCGCGTCGACAAGGTCATCTCCGGTGCTATCCCTGAGCCACTTGATGTGGCGAACGTCGCGGTCGTCGAGGACAGCGCCAAGCTTGACCTCGATTGCCAGGAACCTCCCGTCGCGCCGCTCCACAATGAGGTCGACCTCATGGTCTCCATTCCTTGTCCTGAAGTGGCCGACCCGGGTGCGCGCCAGCTGCGCGAAGACACGCACCGACAAGGTGGCGAGCGACTCGAATAGGGCGCCCAGGAGCGTCCCGTGGCGAATGAGTGGTGGCCCGACTGGTGTCGCCGAAAGCAGCGCGCCGACATCGACACCGAGGAGGCTGGCGGCAAGGGCGGGATCGGCTAGGTGGTGCTTCGGTGGGCCGGTCAGCCTGGCGAGGGGGTTGCGGGTGGGTGCCCAGGCGGGTACGGGGTCGATGATGAAGAGGCGCTCCAGGATCTCACGGTAGGGCTGGGTCGTGGTCCTTGCAGGCTTGCTCAAGTCCCCGCCACTGGCTGCGTCGCGGATAGTCTCGAGGGTGGCGGTTGTCGATGTCGCGGCCGCGTAAGCAGTCATCCACCGCCTGAGTACTTGTGGGTGTCGCACGAGCCGACCGAGCTCCTCGAACTCGCGCTCGACGATCCTCAGGTTGTAGCTCTCTAGAAAATCCGCGGCTCCCCGGATGCTGAGTCCCCTCGATGCGGGGAAGCCCGAAGCGATGACCTCGTGGGCGTATTGCTCCAGGGTCATCTCGCTGCGGCCGGCGATCTCGGGCTGGTGCCCGTCCAGCAGGGCGGCCAGGCTGACGGTCGGCTGGCTCACACCTCGCTCGGGCAGGGTCATGGGCCTCATCCGCAGGCTTATGATCCGACCTGCGCCCGAGTGGGCTCCGTGCTCGCTGGCCGAACCGGCCAACAGGTAGCTGCCTGGGGCCGATCCTCTGTCCACGGCGCGGCGCACGGCGTCCCAGGTGGCTGGGACGCGTTGCCACTCGTCGATCAGGATGGGCGGGGTGCCACTTAGGACGATCTCAGGATCGGCGGATGCGACCTGTCCCGCAGGCCCGTCGAGCAGGTGCTCGCTGTTCGCTCGACGCCGTGCTGTCTCGGTCTTGCCCACACCCTTTGGTCCCTCGAGGGCAACCGCAGCGAACTCGGACATGAACTGGTCAAGCTCGACGTCGAGGACCCGAGGGCGATACTCCCTTTGGCCCGGAAAGGGCGAGTGCTGGGTAGGCACGTATCCACGCTACAGCAGGACGATCTTCAACGCTACAGATGGGCGCCTATCAGAGCTACGGCGGGACAGGAACCAACGCTCCAGCCGGGTGGCGCGCCATCAATCAAGGCCGTCAGGGCTGTGTAACACCCCCTGGCTATTATCTGGGTATGAAGCTCAACGCTGACGAACGGGCCAGGTTCCTGGCCTCGCTGCGCGAGGACGCTGAGTTCCGCGAGGAGGTGCGGCGGGAGGTGCTGACCCCAGCGCTGCTCGACCTGCCGGCCAGCTTCGCCAGCTTTGTGGCGGAAATGCATGCCTTTGTTGAGAAGATGCACGCCTTTGTGGCGGAGATGCATGCCTTTGTGGAGGAGATGCACGCCTTTGTGGAGACGACCAACCGACGCCTGGATGCCATAGATCGTGACATGGGCCGCCTGAAGGATGACTCCGCCAAGCTGCGGGGGGAGGTCTTGGAGACAAAGATACGGTTCAATCCCGGTTACTACCTCCGCAGGCACGCTCGGAAGGTCAAGCTCTTGCAACTGGACGAGCTCCTCGAGTATCTGAGTATCGACATCAGCGATGCCGAGTACGACACGGTCGGTGGGGCTGATGTCCTGGCCAGGGGCCAGGGCCGACAAAGTGGGGAGCCCGTGGTTTTGGTGGTTGAGACCACCTGGCGGGTGCATCGGGGCGATGTGGAGCGCCAGGTCGTCAGAAGGGAGATCCTGGTCAAGCGGGGTATCCCGGTGATAGCCGCGATCGTCTCGGTGGAGTCACCGAATGAGGACTTGGAGCGCTACGCCTCTCTCAACGGCGTGTTCATCGAGCCGGATCCTCGCCAGAGCGACCCTGCCTGGGCAGGCTCCCGCTGACTGGGCAGGATGACGGAGGAGATCGGGTGAAGACCAAGACAACGAGCTTCGGGGGTGGTCGCCGAGAGGGACATGATGCCTCCGCCTTCTACGGGCGTTGCCTGGTGTCGGTCACCGAAAGCAGGGATCGGAGCACGGCGGAGCCATCGGTCACCAACGAAGTGTTCGAGCACTCTGCTGAGGCGATGACCGAACTGCCCGACAACAGCGTCGCCCTGATGGTCACCTCCCCGCCATACCACGTGGGCAAGGACTATGACTCCGACACCAGCTTCGAGGAGTACCTCGAACTGCTCGATGCGGTCTGGGCCGAAACCTACCGGGTCCTGCAGCCAGGAGGTAGGGCTGTGGTGAACGTGGCGAACCTCGGCCGGCGACCCTACGTCCCACTCAGCCACGAGGTCACTGCGCGCATGCTCCAGATCGGATTCTTCATGAGGGCGGAGGTCATCTGGGTCAAGGCCAAGGGAGCAGGCAGCAGCTGCGCCTGGGGAAGCTGGCGCTCTCCCGCCAACCCGGTCATCCGCGACCTGCACGAGTACTGCCTGTGTTTCTCCAAGGGAAGGTTCGACCGCGTGGTGAAGGGAGTGAGTGATATCTCCTCCGAGGGCTTCATGGATTCGACGCTCTCGGTATGGGAGATCCCGCCCGAGTCCGCGAAGCGAGTCGGCCACCCGGCGCCATTCCCGGTGGAGCTACCCAAGAGGTTCGTCCAGCTCTACACCTATCGGGACGAGGTCGTCCTGGACCCGTTCATGGGTAGCGGATCGACGGCGGTCGCTGCGATCCTGACCGGCCGGAAGTGGGTCGGTTACGACACCAACCCGGATTACTGCGCTTCGACCCGCAAGCGCGCCGCTGACGCGGGGGCATAGCCTCCGAGCCGAGGCGGTGCTCTCCCGCCAGCCTCCTCAAGGCTGAGCGCGCCGGTAGACTCGGGTGACCGCCCGCGTTGACCCGAACCGCGCCGGCTGGTTCAATCGAGCTATCGAACCCAAGCAAGGAGCCTCAGTGATGACCAGCCCCGACCCCCCCGCAGGGTCCGCCGCCCTGAGGGTCGCCGACCCCGAGGTGGCCGACCTGATCGACGCCGAGGTACACCGCCAGGCCAGCACCCTCCAGCTGATCGCGTCGGAGAACTTCGCCTCGGCGGCGGTGCTGGCGGCGGCGGGGACCGTGCTCACCAACAAGTACGCCGAGGGCTACCCGCACAAGCGCTACTACGGGGGCAACCGGGTCATCGACGAGGTGGAGGATCTGGCGCGCACCAGGCTCTGCGCCCTGCTGGGAGCGGCCCACGCCAACGTGCAGCCCCACTCGGGGGCGAATGCCAACGCCGCGGCCTACCTGGCACTGCTGGAACCCGGAGACACGGTCCTGGCGATGCGGCTGGACCAGGGTGGCCACCTGACCCACGGCTCGCCGGTCAATTTTTCAGGAAGGCTGTACAACTTCATCGCATACGGCGTCACCCCCAGCGACGAGCGGATCGACATGGACCAGGTGCGCGACCTCGCCCTCGCCGAGCGGCCCAAGATGATCGTGGCCGGGGCGACCGCCTATCCCCGGATGATCGACCCGGAGCCGCTTCGGGCCATCGCGGACGAGGTGGGCGCGCTGTTCATGTTCGACGCCGCGCACGTGGCTGGCCTTATCGCCGGGCGGGTGTACCCGAACCCGGTCGGGGTGGCCGATGTGGTCACCTTCACCACCCACAAGACCCTGCGCGGGCCACGGGGCGGCGCCATAGTGTGCGGCGAGGAGCTGGCGGCGAAGATCGACAAGTCGGTCTTCCCCGGACTGCAGGGCGGGCCGCTGGAGCACATCATCGCGGCCAAGGCGGTGTGCTTTGGCGAGGCCGCCCGGCCCAGCTTCGGGACCTATGCCAACCAGGTGGTCGCCAACGCCCAGGCCCTGGCGTCCGGGCTCGCCGCGGAGGGCTTCCGGCTGGTCTCGGGCGGGACCGACACCCACCTGCTGCTCATCGACCTGCGCAGCTTTGACCCCGACCTGACC
>JBOGGT010000048.1:0-10265 GCA_050744225.1 Acidimicrobiales bacterium
GCCATGACCACCGCCGTCCCGGCCACCGCCGCCGTCCCGACCGCCACCGCCGCCGTCCCGGCCACCACCGCCGTCCCGGCCACGACCACCGCCGTCCCGACCTCCGCCCACACGGCTGCCACCATCCCGACCGCCAAAGCCGCCCGACCCGCCGCCCCCCGACCCGCCGCCCCCCGACCCGCCGCCGCCCGAGCCCGACCCGGAGCCCTCGGCGCCCACCAACGACAGGGACACCTTGCCCTGCGGGTCGATGTCGTCGACCCGGACCTCGACCTCCTGGCCCAGGTCGAGGACGTCCTCGACCCGCTCTACCCGGTGGCCCTGGCCCAGCTTGGAGATGTGCAGCAAGCCGTCCCTGCCCGGCAGGATGTTGACGAAGGCGCCGAACTTGGCGATGTTCACCACCTTGCCGGGGTAGGTGGCCCCGATGACCGCCGCCGGCGGGTCCAGGATCATCTCGATGCGCTCGCGGGCAGCGTTGACCGCGGTGGCCTCGGTGGCCCCGATGGTCACCGTCCCCACCAGATCGTCGTCGTCGATGTTGATGTCCGCGCCGGTCTCTTGCTGGATGGCGTTGATCATCTTGCCCTTGGGCCCGATCACCTCGCCGATCTTGTCCAGGGGGATCTCGAAGGTGACGATCTTGGGGGCGTGGTCCTTCACCTCGGGCCGCGGCTCGGCGATGGCGGCGCGCATGACCTCCAGGATCCGCATCCGGGCGTCTCGCGCCTGGTGCAGGGCCTTGCCCAGCACGTCTGCGGGCAGCCCGTCGATCTTGGTGTCCAGCTGCAGCGCGGTCACGAACTCCGCGGTCCCGGCCACCTTGAAGTCCATGTCCCCGAAGGCATCTTCTGCACCCAGGATGTCGGTGAGGGTGGTGTAGCGGCCCTCGGCGAAGACCAGCCCCATGGCGATGCCCGCCACCGGGGCCTTGATCGGCACACCCGCGTCCATCAGCGAGAGGGTGGACCCGCACACCGAGGCCATCGAGGTGGAGCCGTTGGAGGACAACACGTCCGAGACCAGCCGAAGCGTGTAAGGAAACTCCTCCATTGGCGGCACGACCGGGAACAACGCCCGCTCGGCCAGCAGGCCGTGGCCGATCTCACGCCGCTTGGGCCCGCGCATGAATCCCGTCTCGCCGGTCGAATAAGGAGGGAAGTTGTAGTGGTGCATGTACCGCTTGTTCTCGACCACCCCGATGGTGTCCAGCAGCTGGTTCATCCGGGGCATGCCGAGGGTGGTCACGTTCAGCACCTGGGTCTCGCCCCGCTGGAACAGGGCCGATCCGTGCGCCGTCGGCAGGAGGTCCACCTCTGCGGAGAGCTCGCGGATGTCGGTGGTGCCACGCCCGTCGATGCGGATGCCCTCGGTGACTATGCGCCGCCGCACGAGCTGCTTGGTGAGCGAGCGGATGGCGGCCTTGGCCTCGCGTTCGCGGCCCTCGAGCTCGGGGCGCTCGGCAGCCGCGGCAGCGACGGCGGCCATGACCGCGGCCCCCGCGGCTTCCAGGGCGGCGGCGCGCTCGGCTTTCCCGGACACCGCGTTCGCCGCGGCCAGGCCAGCATTACCCAAAGAGTTCACCGCCTCCCAGATGTCGTCGCCGTAGTCCACCTGGGCGACGAAGCTGATCGCCGGCTTGCGCCCGCCCGCCGCGGCCACCAGCTCACGCTGGAGGCCGATCGACTCGGCGATCCAGGTCTTGGAAGCCTCGAGGCCCTCGGCGATGACCTCCTCGGTCACCTTGGGGGCGCCGGCGGAGTAGTACTCCCAGGCCCGCTCGGTCCCGCCCGCCTCCACCATCATGATGGCCACGTCCTGGGCACCGTCGTCGCCGACGACCGCCCTGCCGGCCACCACCAGCTCGAAAGTCGATCCCTCGCCCTCGGCGTAGGTGGCGTGCGGCAACCACTCCCCGGAGGAGGAGTACGCGATGCGCACCGCCCCGATCGGGCCGTCGAAGGGGATGCCCGAGACCATCAGCGCAGCCGAGGCGGCGTTGATCGCCAGCACGTCGTGCGGGTTGACCTGGTCGGCGCCAAAGATGGTGGCGACCACGTGGACCTCGTTGCGGAACCCCGAGGGGAACGAAGGCCGCAGCGGCCGGTCTATGAGCCGGGCGGTGAGGATGGCCTGGTCGGTGGCCCTGCCCTCCCGCCGGAAGAACGACCCGGGGATCTTCCCCGCGGCGTACATCCGCTCCTCGACGTCCACGGTCAGGGGGAAGAAGTCGATCCCCTCCCTCACGGACTTCGCGGCCGTCGCGGCGGCCAGAACTATGGTGTCACCCAGGCGGGCGAGGACTGCCCCGTCGGCCTGGCCGGCCAGCTTGCCGGTGGAAAAGGACAGCGTTCGGTCGGTCCCGCTTACGGGACCCGACACTGAGATGGCGTCCGCCATGCTCACTCCTGACTAATAGGGCGGTCGCCAAGCCAGTTCCCAGTCGTCGAGTACCCAGGATGCCCGCTGAAGGGGCTCCCCGGTGCTCGGCGACTGGCAGCTGGACGCGGGTGCCGCCAGTGTGGCCAAGGAGAGCATTTCGGGCTCCCCTCGGATTGCAATGCCGATTGAACCGCAGTGGCGACCGGCAGGCCGCCGCCCGAGCCCGAGATGATCAGCGCCTGATGCCGAGCCGGGCGATGATCGTCCGGTAGCGCTCGACATCGTTGGCCTTCACGTAGTCCAGCAGCCTGCGCCGGCGCCCGATGAGCTGCATAAGCCCGCGCCGGGTGTGGTGGTCGCCCTTGTGCACCTTGAGGTGCTCGGTCAGGTGGCTGATCCGGCCGCTCAGCAGGGCAATCTGCACCTCGGGCGAACCGGTGTCGGTCGGGTGCAGGCGGTGCTCGGCAATCGTGGCGGACTTGTCTGACATGCTGGGGGTTACCTCTTGGCGCTGTGTTGGGGCCGTTGGGCCGGGTGACGGGGCGGAGGCCCCTCGTGCTCGGGGGCCACCTTAGCAGCCCCAGCAGCGCCCTCGCTACGCTCGCGGTGGTGGACCCAGATGTCGCCGGGCCGCAGCCCGGGTCCGAGACTGGGCCCCAGGCTCCGCACGACCTGCTCGTGGTGACGAGCATCCTGTCGATCCCCCTGGCCGAGCTCGCTTGGCGCTACTCCACCAGCGGTGGTCCCGGTGGCCAGCACGCCAACCGCTCGGCGACCCGCGCCGAGGTCCGCTGGGACGTCAGCGCCTCGCCGTCGCTGAGCCCCCTACAGCGATCCCGGCTGCTGGCCCGCCTCGGCCCCGTGGCGAGCGCGACCTCAGGCGCCGAGCGGTCCCAGTACCGCAACCGCGAGCTCGCCCTGGACCAGCTCCGGGCCAAGCTGGCAGCCGCCCTCGCGGTCGAGCGTCCCAGGCGCCCCACACGGCCGACCCAGGGCTCGCGCGAGCGCCGCCTGCAGGCCAAGCGCCGCCAGGCGAGGTTGAAAGCGGATCGCCGAGGTTTGTCCGCCGACGACAATTAATAGAAGTAATTTGAGCCAGCGGCGCGTCACCCGCCGTGCCCACCCACGTCAGATGATGCCCCCAGCAAGACCCGCGCCTCACTCACGTCGGCGCGCATCTGGGCGACCAACCCCTCGGTGGTCTCGAAGCGCCGCTCCTCGCGCAGGCGGACGGCGAAGCGGACCCTGGCCGGCTCCCTGTACAGGTTGCCGTCGAAGTCGATCAGGTGAGCCTCGACCAGGGGCTGGGCTTGGGAGTAGAAGGTGGGGCGGCGCCCGACCGAGATCGCGCTGGCGTGTCGGGATCCGTCGGGGCGGAGGTACCAGCCGGCGTAGATGCCGTCCGCAGGGAGCGCGACGTCGTCCGGGACCTTGACGTTGGCGGTTGGACAGCCGAGCAGTGCGCCGCCCCGGCGGTCCCCGCGCACCACCGGCCCGCGGACCTCGTGCAAGCGGCCGAGTAGGGAGGCGGCCCCTTCGACCTCCCCCGCCGCGAGCAGGGTCCTGATCCGGGTGGACGACACCGGATCGTCCTGACCGGCGCCGAGCAGCTCAAGGCCCATTACCTCAAAGCCCGACTCCGCCCCCATTGCTTCGAGCAGGGCGACGTTGCCCTGGCGCCGGTGCCCGAAGTGGAAGTCGGCGCCGACCACCACGGCTCGGGCGCCCAGCTCGCCGACCAGGACCCGGCTCACGAAGTCCCGCGCCGACTCGGTCGAGCGGGCCAAGTCGAAGGTGACCACGTAGGTCAGCAGAACTCCGGCTGCAGCCAGCAGCTCCAGGCGTTGGTCGAGATCCGTGAGCAGGCGGGGCGCGGAGTCGGGCCTGACCACCGTGGCGGGGTGGCGGTCAAAGGTAACCACGGTGGGAACCAGGCCCCGCGTGCCCGCAAGCTCGCGCACCGCGTCTATGACCGCCCGGTGTCCGGTGTGGACGCCGTCGAAGGCCCCGATGGTCAGAGCGGTCCCCGCGCCGGGTTGCTCCGTCCCGGATCGGTGCCCCTCGCCGCCACCCTCGGTGATCACCTCCATCCGCCCTGAGGCTACCGCCCGCCGGGCACTCGAACCGGTCTCGCGGGCCAACGGGTCGGATATCGTTACGACATAGGAAAGGAGCAATCGATGACCACGCGTGACCCCACCCCCACCGGCACCCCCTGCTGGGCCGACCTGTGGACCTCCGACGTCGGGTCCAGCCGCCTCTTCTACGCCGAGCTGCTCGGCTGGGAGCCCGCCGAACCCGATCCCAACTACGGCGGCTACTTCAACTTTGCCCGCCAAGGGACCTGGACCGCCGGCTGCATGGGCGACATGGGCGATATGAAGGCCGACGACACCTGGAAGCCCTACCTGGCCACCAGGGACCTTGCCCAGACCACCGAGGCGGCCCGGGCCGCCGGCGCGCAGGTGGTAGTCCCCGCAATGCCGGTGGGAGACCTCGGCGTCCAGGGCGTGCTCGTCGATCCGACGGGCGCGGCGGTGGGGGTCTGGCAGGCTGGAGAATGGCCTGGCTTCGCCGTGGTGGAAGAGCCCGGCGCCCCGAGCTGGTTCGAGCTCCACACCCGTGACTACGCAGGGGCGATCGCTTTCTACCGGGAGGTCTTCGGCTTCGAAGTGACTGCCGTCAGCGACACTGACGAGTTCCGCTACAGCACGCTCCGCCTGCCCGGAACAGGCCTTGAGGTGGCGGGTGTCCTCGACCACAGCAAAGCGCTCACCGAGGCAGAGACGTCCTATTGGGTCATCTACTGGGAGGTCGACAACGTCGATGCCGCGGTCTCAAAGCTGCAGGAGCTGGGTGGCACCGTGTCGATGGGAGCCACCGCGACGCCGTATGGGCGCCTCGCGGTCGTGGCCGACCCCAATGGCGCCCGGTTCGCGCTCCGCGGCACCGGAGATTGATCCGGCGGCGTGACCCGCTACGTGGCGCTCCTGCGAGCGGTCAACGTCGGGGGCCGCAAGCTCCCGATGGCCGATTTGCGTACCGTGCTCGACCGAGCGGGATATGCCGAGGCCAGAACTTACATCCAGAGCGGGAATATCGTCTTCTCCGCTGCTGAGAGTGACGCAGCGGGCCTGGAGGCCGAGCTCGACGCCCTGATCCAGGCCGAGTTCGGGCTGGCCGTGGACACCGTCGTCGTCGCGCAGGACACCCTCGCCGGGGTCGCGGCTGAGAACCCCTACGCCCTGGCGGCCCAGACACAGCCCAAGAGCGTCCACGTGGTCTTCACCCGTGGCGCCCTGGACGCCGCCGCCGTCGAGCGCGTGGCTGGCGCGGAGCGCGAGGCGCGAGCCAGAGGAAGCTCCGACGCGGCCACCGTCATGGGCTCGGTGATCTACCTCCACACCCCCGAAGGGCTCGGCAACAGCGAGCTCGCTGCCCGCCTCGGTCGTGGGGGCAAGAAGGCGCCCGTCGGCACGGCGCGCAACTGGCGAACCGTGGAGACACTCCTGGCAATGTGTGCGGAGCCGCCCAGGGTAAACTACGACATCCAATAGAGCACGAAGGGAGCCTGAGACATGGCCCGGTCAAAGAGCTGGTTAGCGTGAGTCGTGGCTCCGTGGCTGCATAGGACGGGGCTTTGCGCCATCGCGCCGGCCGCGTTCCTGACGGCGGGTTGCGGCGCCAGCGCCCCCGGCCCGGCGACTACGCCTGCCCCGGGTGTTGCGGTCGCCAACGCGCTCCCTACCCTACCGCCGGGAGCGCCCGACCCTGGGCCGTCAGGGTTCTGTGCACAGGGAGTTTCGAGGATTCCGAAGCAGCGACTGAGCAGCGACTTCCACGCCGTCGCAGCCTACCAATGCCTCCAGCGCGAGGAGATGATCCCCGGACGCGGTCAGTGGACCGTCGAAGTCGAACAAAAGGCCACCACCGGACTGGGTCCCCTCGTCAGCGCCCTGGCGCAGCCCGACTCGAAACCCCCCGGCCCGGGTGTGGCCTGTGCGGCATATGCCGACCTTGCCGTACCACTTGCCCTGGAGGACCGAAGCGGCAGGCTGGTGCAGCCGGTGGTCCCCAGAGACGAGTGCGGTCACATCCGGACCCAGTTCTCTGAGGCCAGCCAGCAACTGGACTGGACCACAATCAGCAGCCGGCTCGTCCACCAAAACGAGACCGAAGCCGAGGTGCTGAGCGGGTGCGGGCCCGCCTACAAGGACCTCTTCTACCTCTATGCCGCTCAACTGCAACCCGCCCGCACCGTTGGCGCGATCGCCGGTCATCCAGCCAAACTGAGCATCTGCGTCTTCCGGGACGATCCGACGACCATCGGTCCCGGCGCGGTCGGAAACTTCGTAACCGGGGGCACCGTCACCGGATCCACCGAGAGTGCCATCCTCACAGGAATCAGCGGTATGAGGGCCTCTGTGGGCTGTTCCCGAAGCCACCCGGAGTTCGCCGTCATCTCGGGACCTGGAGGGCAGCCGAACACCCTCGTCGAGCTGGGCGGGTGCGACCGGGTGTTGCGGGTCAGCGACGTCATCGACAAGGCCGCCAGGACTGCACGCGAGCAGGACGAGATCGGCCAAGCCACGCCAAAAGCCATCACGCTGATCAAGCAGGTCGTGCCTTCCGCCAGTTGACCCGGCGCCCGGGCACCTCTAGCCCGGCCCCTGCGGATCAAGGGGCAGCAGCCTTCGAGGTGGCTGCACCAAACTGGCTGGTGGTGTCGGGCCTGGCCGGCCATCGCTGAGAGCTGGCAACCAGGTGTTGCAGTTGTCCACCGAAAATGTGGACAACCGCAACACGCTGGGGGCGCCCGCTCGGGATAGACCCTATGGTAGGTCCGAGCCGGCGGGCGTTTTGGCGCGATAGGCGTTCAGGCGACGTGTTCAGGCGACGTGTTCAGGCGACGTCGGAGCGGAAGCTCTGGAACACCTCGTCCTCGACCTTCTTGACCTCGGTTGCATCAGAAAAGCGGTGGTCTATCTGGCTCTCCGCTGCCTCTTGAATCTGGCTGTAGGAGCTGAAGCTCGGGACCAGCTTGCTGAACTTAACGCCCGCGTGGAGCAGCTTGTTACCCTGGCTGACCGAGGACACGGCTGTACCGGCGAGCGAGGTGGCGCCTCCGACTGCTTATCTCCAGCCTGTCGCAAAGGACCCATCCACGGGTGGACTCGTTCAACGCTCCGGGCCTCGGAGCGCTCAGATGGCATCGTTGCTGGCGGTGGTGAACTCGCCAATCAGGCTCAGCTCGTCTTCGTCGTAGTCGGCGAGGACGCCTGAGAGGGCCTCGCCCGCGGGTTGGAATCGGGCCATGAGTGCTTGCATGGCTTCTCCGTGGGCGACCTCGATGGTCACCAGCCTGCGATCGGGCGAGTCCCGGCGCCGGCGCAGGTAGCCGGCGCCCTCCAAGCGGTCGATGACGGCGGTGATCGGCGATCCTGAACACCGCGGTGGCTGACGAGGTGATCGTCACGAACCCCTGCAAGGTCAAGGGAGCCGGCCAGGTCCGCTCCCCCGAGCGCCCCACCACCACCGTGGCGGAGCTGGCCGCGGCGGTCAAGGCGCTGCCGGAGCACTATCAAGCGACCGCCCTACTCGCCGCCTGGTGCCAGTTGCGCCGGGGAGAAGTGCTCGGGCTCCAGCGCCGGGACGTTGACCTGCTCCACGCAACCCTCAAGGATCGAGCGGGCCTGGGTCAAGCCGCCCAACGGTGCTCATGTGCTCGGGCCACCCAAGACCGAGAAGGGGACCCGTACACTCGCCATCCCGGCAAACATCTTGCCGGCGCTTGCCCTCCACCTGGACCGCTTCACCGCTCCGGAGCCGGGCGCCTGGCTGTTCCCTGGCACCGCCGGGAACCCGGTCACGCCGCGGAGCCTTGGGCGAGCCTGGGAGAAGGCCCGCCGAGCTGCCGGCCGGCCGGACCTACACCTGCACGACCTCAGACACTCGGGACTGACTTGGGCTGCCGCCAGTGGAGGTAGCCTGGCCGAGCTAATGCGCCGTGGAGGCCACGCCACACCCGCGGCGGCCCTGCGCTACCAGCACGCCACGGAGGACCGAGACGCCGCCATAGCCGCCGCTTTGGCCGCCCTGGGTACCCCAGCGCCGGTAGTGCCGATTCGCCCCGAGAAGGCCACCGATGTCCGGTAAAAACGCCACCGTTCCCGGACATTTCCCGGACAAGCTAGCCCGTCGGCGCCGGCTACACCTGGCAATAATACACTTTGAACTGCACCTTTACGAGTAGCCCCAACGGGATTCGAACCCGTGCCTCCACCTTGAGAGAGCGACCCGTCCTGCGCGTGGCGACTGTTTGGGCAGTTCAGCGTGCTTCTAGGGTGCCTCCAGTGCTCACCGCAGGGTCTCTGTGCGCCCTGCGCGACAAATCTGTGATCAAACGGTGATCAAACGGGTCTCCCCGACGGCCGGCGTGCGAACCATCTCCAGCTGAGTCGCTCATCGTCACCGCCGGTGCGCCACGGTCGAGACGTTCCTGCGATACTGCTCAGGTGCCCGGCGTGCTCAAGATCCGAAGTCGTCTGCTTCGCGCCGGTGGACGCTTGGCCCCCTCGCTGCTCGCGGGTGTGTTCCTCCTCTTGGTCCCCACGGTGTTCTCCCTGTACCCGGCCGAGCTGGCGGACCTCCGACTATGGATCCGAATCCTCGTCGGCCTCGGGTGGACTGGTTTGGCCGTCCTCGTGGTCGCTGGCGGGGCGGCAAAGGATCGCGACGTCAAGCAGGCTGTGAACGCCCTGGAGGCGATGAGGGGCCGTGCCGTCTCCGAGATTCTCTCGGTCGTCCTCCGGCCCGGCACCGGTGGATCGCCGGAGCAGTACCGCTGGTCGGTGGCGCTATTGGATGGCGGGTCCGATCTGCTCCTGCCCAACTTTCCCTTCCCTGTCACCGACCCAGGCGATCCGAGGGTCTTCGCCGTCGGCTGCGGGGCAGCAGGACAAGCGTTCCGGGAGCGCAAGCCCATCGCGGTCTGGGGAGACGCAGTCTCGAGCCCCAGCTATCACCTCAAGCCGGCCCAGCAGGTTTACTTCTCGGAATTCAAGTCAGTCGCCGCGGTGCCCATCTTGATCGGAGGAACAATTCCGGTCGGGGTCGTCTCTGCCATCGGGCATGAAGACGACCAGTTCTTCGCTAATCCAAGCGGTGCCGGAGCCAGGCTCCTCCTCGATCGAGCCGAGCTTGTCGGTGTTGTCCTGGCCGACACGCTGTTCGGCCCCGCTGCGTGAGGTGACCCTCACCAACTGGCGCTACCATGGCAGGCATGATCCGGCACATCCTGCAGCAGTCCGTCGAAGGCCAAGTGGTCTCGTTCGAGGAGGAGCCGGCGGAGCGCGCCCAACGAGAGGAGTTGGGAGCACTAACGGGCCACTTCGGGATCACCGAAGGACAGCGCGAGGCACTGCGGCAAGCGATCGCGTCTACCCGCTAGGTTCTATTGCGGCTGAGCGAGCGCTGATCTCAGCTGTTCCGCCCATCACCGAGCCGTCAACCCGTCCCAATTCGAAACCGCGCCGTCACGCCAGCGGCAGGGCACCTGGCGCAACTTCGATCTGCGATCAACCTCGGATGCCACGAAGGGCCGGTGGGCGGTCCACCTTGGCATCGATGGCGGTGCTGAGCAGCTCGACCAGCGACTTGCAGAAGTCCTCCACGCTCGGCCCAGAGGCGTGTTGGATGCCGAGCACACGTTCCAACTCCATGACCGGTACGAGCTTACGGCCACCGAGGACGATGGCCCGCAGCTCACCAGCGTTGATGGCCCGATAGACGCTCTCCCGGCGCAGGCCGAGGAGGCGAGCGGCCTCGGCCACCGGAACGGCGAGGGGTTCCAGGCTCAAGCTGGCCCCCACGGCAACGGGCGA
>JBOGGT010000049.1:0-13486 GCA_050744225.1 Acidimicrobiales bacterium
GTACGGCTTGAGGGTTTGCCAAGGACCCGATGTAGAACCGCTGGGTCACAGCCGCCAAAGCTTGGTAGCGTCAGTGCCATGGAACCCGACAGCCAGGACAACGAAGAGGGGCAGGAGGCGTCCGTTCAGTTGGTGGACCAAGGTGAGCCACACCAAGGTGCTGAGGACACAGGTGAAGGGGTAGGAGGCGAGATAGCGGAGGCCAGCTCCCCGGCGGATCAGGAGGCCGCGCTGGTCCAGCTGCGCGGTGATGTGGCTGCGGTGGCGGCGAGGCAGGAGGCGGTGCTCGCCCAGTTCCGCGACGACGTGGCCGCCGCGGTGGCGGGGAAGGTTGGCCCGGCCCTCGAAGGCAAGCTCTACCGGGCGGTGTCAGACCTGGGCAAGACCCAGGAGGCACTCAAGTCGTCGGTGCCCGCCGCGGTGGCGGACCGCGTGGGGACCTCGGTGGGCGGGATCATGATCCGCCGATTGGAGAGCCTGGCGCGCCGGCTGGAGTCTGAGCTGTATTCCTCGCAGCGGGTCCTGGCCGGCAAGATCGCCGATCTGGTGTCCACCCATCAGGTGACCTGGCAAGGTCAGGCAACCACCCTCGCCGGCCTGCCCGGCCAGGTGGCCTCCGCAGTGGGGGCGCGTATCGCCAAGCCGATCGAGGAGCTGAGCGCGGGGCTGCCCGACCGGCTGGGTTCGATGCTCGCCAAGGAGTTATCCGAGCTGCGCCAGGGTCTGGAGTCCAGCTTCGACACCCTGGCTGGGGTGCTGGACAAGCGGACCTCGTCGGTGGAGCGCATGGGGGCCTCACTGGAGAAGCGGGCGTTGCGCAACGACGTTGCGATTGGCGAGAACCTCCAGGCCATCCGGTCCAACATGGCCGGAGTCACCGACGCAGCCGCAGGCCTTGGCCCTACAGTCCAGGGTCTGGGTGCCCAGTTGGCCCAGCTCGCCGACCAGGTCGGGGCCATCGGGTCCCAGCTCGACGGACTCCAGGGCCTGAGCGCGGAGGTGGGAGCCGTCCGCCAGCGCGTCGACGAGCTGGCCAACCAGGTGGGAGGGCTGGCCAGGAGCCAGCAGGCGGGGCTGGCAGAGATCTCCGGGCAGCTCGCCGAGTCGGCCAACGGCCAGCAATCTGTGATCGAGAGGCTGTCGATACGGGTGGGCCAGATCGGCAAGGCCGCCGAGGCCCAGCAGGCGCTGATGGGCGAGATGACCGCGGACGCCGGAGGGCGCTGGGGCCGCCGCCGCTGAGCCCGATCCGGCGCTGGCCCTTCCAAAGTGAGCTTCGCCAGAGAGCATTTGGCCTTCTGGATGCGGTCTCTGTGTGCGACGCCGCCTACGTGGTCTTGGCGAAGGCTCTGGTCAGGGGAGGGACGTCTCGGGGTAATCTGGCCCAGATTTGAGCCTGCGAACCCTGCCCCCACTCCTTCGAGACGAGCCCGCCGTCGGCGAGTTGGTGGGCGCCAACGGCGCGGTGGTGGCGGTGCCCGAGGCCGCTCGGGCTTTCGTCATCGCCGGGCTGGCGCACCTGTCCTCACGGGCGCCGATCCTGGTGGCCACCCCCACCGGGGCCGAAGCGGAGCGCCTGGCGCACGACCTGGGCGTCTGGCTGGGGCGGGACCAGGTGGAGGCCTTCCCGGCCTGGGAGACTCTGCCCTTCGAGCGGGTCAGCCCGAGCGTCGAGACCATGGGGCTCCGACTGCGGGTGCTCTGGCACCTGCGCCAGCGTGCAGCAGACGTCGGCGGGTCGAGCCCGGTTGGCGGGTCGAGCCCGGGCGGCCCAGGAGGTGCCACGCCCAGGGTGATCGTGGCGCCGGTCCGGGCGCTGCTGCAGCGACTGGGACCGACCGATGACGACACGGCGCCGGTCCTGATCCGGCCGGGGGACACCCTGGATCCCGAGGAGCTGGTGGAGGCGCTGGTGGCTGCGGGCTACAGGCGCGAGTACCAGGTGGAGCACCGGGGCGAGGTGGCGCTGCGGGGTGGCATCGTGGACGTGTTCGCCTCCACCGCCGAGCTGCCGATCCGGGTCGACCTGTGGGGCGACGAGGTGGACCGCCTGACCAGCTTTGATCCCGGCGACCAGCGCTCGGTGGCCGACCTGGACCACGCCGAGGTGTTCGGTTGTCGCGAGCTGATGCCCACCGCAGCGGTCCGCGAGCGCGCCGCCGCCCTGATCGGGACCCAGCGCTGGGGAGCCAGCCAGTGGGAGCGGCTCTCCGAGGGGCTGGTATTTGATGGAATGGAGTCCTGGCTGCCCTGGGTTGCGGGCCCGGAGCGCCTGGTGGCCGACCTGTTAACCCCCGCCGCCCAGGTGATACTGGTCGAGGCCCGGCGGATGCGCGACCGGGCTAAAGAGCTGGTGGAGGAGGAGGCTTCGCTGGCTGAGACGCTCGCGCAGACCTGGGGAGCGGGCTCCGCGGGCGTGGGTGGGCACGAGAGGTTCCCCGCGCTGCATCTCAATTATTCAAAATTGCTGGAGGGGACCACAGCACCAGTGTCCTCTTTCGTCGGCGCGCCCGAGGGGCCGTCGACTCCGAGCGTGGTGGCGACGGGGTGGGACCCGGTGGTGCGGGGGGGCGATGGGTTGGTGAAGCAGGTGGCGGAGATGGTCGGGGCCGGGTGGCGGGTGACGGTGTGCGCCGAGGGGCGGGGGAGTGCCGCCCGGCTGGCGAGCGCCCTGGCCGAGGGGGGCCTGGTGGTCCCGGTGGTGTCTTCGCCGTCGTCGGCGGACCTGGTGGCGCCGGGGGCTCGGGTGGTGGTGGAGCCGCTGGAGCGGGGCTTTGTGATGAGCGGGCTGCGCCTGGCGGTGCTCGCCGAGGCGGACCTGACCGGGCGGCGCCGGGCTCACCGCCGTCCGCGGGCTCGCGCCCGGCCGGTCGACGGATTTTTCGACGACCTTGCGCCGGGGGCCTACGTGGTGCACCAGACCCATGGGGTGGCGCGCTATGGGGGGATGGTGAAGCGGGCGCTGGGGGGCGCCGAGCGGGATTACCTGCTGTTGGAGTATCGGGGCGGGGACCGCCTGTACGTGCCCTCGGACCAGATCGACGCAATCACGCCTTACACGGGGGGCGACAGCCCCGCGCTGCACCGGATGGGGGGCTCGGACTGGAACCGGGCCAAGTCCAAGGTCCGCTCCGCCGCCCGGGAGATCGCCGCCGAGCTGGTCGAGCTGTACCGGGCGCGCCAGGCCGCGACGGGCCACGGCTTCGCCCCAGACACCCCCTGGCAGGTGGAGATGGAGGACTCCTTCGCCTACGCGGAGACCCCTGACCAGGCGGCCGCCATCAACGCAGTCAAGGCGGACATGGAGGACCCGGTGCCGATGGACCGCCTGGTCTGCGGGGACGTCGGCTTCGGCAAGACCGAGGTGGCGGTGCGCGCCGCCTTCAAGGCGGTCCAGGACGGGCACCAGGCGGCGGTGCTGGTCCCCACCACCCTGCTGGCCCAGCAGCACCTCGCTACCTTCTCAGATCGCTTTTCCGGATACCCGCTCCGGGTCGAGGTGCTGTCCCGGTTCCTCACCCCGCCCCAGGCCCGTTCGGTGGTGGCCGGCCTCGCCAGCGGCGCGGTGGACGTGGTCATCGGGACGCACAGGCTGCTGTCGGCGGACGTGGCCTTCAAGTCCCTCGGCCTTTTGGTGGTGGACGAGGAGCAGCGCTTCGGCGTCTCGCACAAAGAGGCGATCAAGCGCATGTCGGTGGGGGTGGACGTGCTCACCCTCACCGCTACTCCGATCCCCCGGACCCTGGAGATGAGCCTCACTGGCATCCGCGACCTCAGCTTGTTGAACACCCCGCCTGCGGACCGCCAGCCGATCCTTACGTACGTCGGCGAGTACGACGAGCGGGCGGTCAGCGAGGCGATCCGGCGGGAGCTGCTGCGAGAGGGGCAGGTGTTCTTCGTGCATAACCGGGTTTCGGACATCTCCCGGGTGGCCGCCCGGCTGCGTGAGCTGGTCCCCGACGCCCGGATCGCGGTGGCGCACGGCCAGATGGACGAGGGGAGCCTGGAGCGCGTGGTGCTGGACTTCTGGGAGGGGGCCTACGACGTGCTGGTCTGCACCACCATCATCGAGTCGGGCATCGACATGCCGACGGTTAACACCATGGTGGTGGACCGGGCGGACCGACTAGGGCTCGGCCAGCTGCACCAGCTGCGCGGACGGGTGGGGCGCGCGGGCATGCGGGCGTATGCGTACCTGTTTTTTCCGCCGGAGCGGGCGCTCTCTGAGCAGGCCTACGAGCGCCTGCGGACCATCGGGGAGCACACCGAGCTGGGCTCGGGTTTCAAGATCGCCATGCGGGACCTGGAGATCCGCGGAGCCGGGAACCTGCTCGGCGGCGACCAGTCCGGGCACATCGCCGCGGTTGGCTACGACCTCTACGTGCGGATGGTGAGCGAGGCGGTGGCGGAGCTGAAGGGTACCGAGGTCCGCCCCCCCGCGGAGATCAAGCTGGAGCTGCCGGTGGACGCCAACCTGCCCTCCGACTACGTGGAGCGAGAGGACCTGCGCCTGGAGGCCTACCGGCGCCTGGCGACCGTGTCAACCCCCGAGGAGGTCGGGGACATTGCTGCGGAGTGGGCCGACCGGTTCGGGCCGCCTCCGCCGAGCGCGTCGGCGCTGCTGGACGTGGCCCGGCTCCGGGCGGAGTGCGTGCGTACCGGGGTGAGGGAGGTGACCGTGATCCCCAAGCGCGGCGGATCGCCGGCCGCCGGGGGTCAGCTGGGCTCGCCGGGAACGGCGCCGTCGGGCTCGCCGGGCTCGGCGGTCATGTTGGCCGGGGGAACGGCTCGCCTGGCGCCCTTGGTGCTGAAGGCCAGCGCCGAGGTCCGGCTGCGACGCCTGTACCCCGGAGCGGTGTACAAGGCCGACCGAGCTCAGGTGAGTTTTGATATCCGCCGGGGGGCCGCCCCGGTCGATGCGGTCATTGATCTGCTTCGCGAGCTGGGATCCGGTATGATCGCCCCCATCCCGGAACCTCTGCCCTCTGCCCCTCCGCCCGCCGGGCCGAGGGTTGCCACCAAGTGACGCGTCGCTTGCTCACCCGCTTGGGCGGGATGGCGACCGTTCTGGTCGCGCTCAGCCTCGGTGCCTCCGCCTGCGGCCTGGCTCCGTATGTCGTCAAGGTGAACGGTCACGTGATCACCCGCTCGGAGCTGTTCACCCAGATGAAGGCGATCAGCGCCAGCCCCTCGGTGGTATCCAACCTCTCGTCCCAGGGACTCACTGTGCATGGCAAGGCCAAGGGCAGCTATTCCACCGCCTTTGCTGACTATGTCATCGGCCAGGAAATATCCATAGAGTTGGTCAATGAGGGTCTAGCAAAGCGCAAGGTTACCGTCACTCCCGAGTTGACCACCCTGGCCCGTGACACCGTGGTCTCCACCGCCGGTGGCGCCAAGCAGTTCGCCGCCCTGCCAAAGGCGTACCAGTCGTACCTGATTTCCAGCACCGCGCAGATCACCGCCCTGCAAGGTTCCCTGGAGGGAGTGCCCCTGACCCAGGCCTCGGTGGACAGCTACTTCAAGGCCCATCCCGCGGACTTCGCGACTGCCTGCGTCTCGATCATTGTGTTGGCGACCCAGCCGAAGGCCACCTCGATTGCCAAACAGCTGAACAAGGGGGCGAGCTTTGCCACCCTGGCAATGAAGGACTCCGTGGATACCCAGACCGGCTCGGCCGGCGGTGTGGTGGGTTGCGCCGTACCAGTCGGGTTCTCCCACTCCTTTGGGTCCGGCGTTTCGGGGGCCGCTGCGGATCTCGCGGTGGGCAAAGTCAGCGCGCCGCTACACGTATCTGCTCCGAGCGGGCAGTCGTACTACATCCTCGCCAAGGTGACCTCCAGGACACCGGGGACCCTCTCTGGGTCTGTCTCGAATGTTCTCGGCGCGCTGCTCAATCCCTCCTCGGCCAAACTGACCACCTACCTGGCCGGACTGACCAAGGCCGCCAAGATCCAGGTTGACCCGAGCTATGGCAAGTACACCACCAATAACTCCGGGAATCCGGATATCCTCGCACCGACCGCTCCCCCCGCCGCTGACCTGGAGCTCCCGAACGGCACCACCACTACTGCCGGGAGCGGGGTGACCACCCCGGCGCCTACCGCACCCGCGCCAACCGCCTCGCCGACCACCGCCTCGCCGGCCACTTCGAAGACCACCGCCAAGACCACCGCGACCGCCAAGTCTGCGCCCACTACCAAGACCACCGCCGCCACGACCAGGACCACCGCCGCCACGACCAAGACCACCGCCGCCACGACCAAGCCCGCGGGGGGTTGAGCCTGGCCTCTGGCCGAGTGGTGGTGGTGGGGCTGGGTCCGGCAGGTCCGGAGCTGCTCACCGGCCTGGCGCGAGCTGCCCTGGACGCGGCGGCCGTCGGCGGCATTCCCGGGTTTGTGCGGACCCGGCGCCATCCGGCGGCATCCGAGTTCGGCTGGCTGCGGAGCTTCGACGAGACCTACGAGTCGTCGGCGAGCATGGCAGAGGTCTACTGCCGGATCGTCGAGGTGCTGGTCTCCACCGCGCTCGACCAAGGGGAGGTCGTGTATGCGGTCCCTGGGTCCCCGCAGGTGCTCGAACGAAGTGTTGCCCTGCTGCGTGGAGACGATCGGGTGTGCGTCGAGCTCGTGCCGGGAATGTCGTTCCTCGATCTCGCCTGGGCGCGGTTGGGGGTCGATCCCCTCGATGCTGGGGTGCGACTGGTTGACGGCGAGCGGTTCGCCTCCGATGCCGCCAGCGAGCGGGGCCCACTCCTGGTTGCGCAGTGCTGGTCGAGGGACATCCTGTCGGAGATAAAGCTGGCGGTCGAGGAGCCCCCCGAGCGAGCGGTCACCGTCCTGGCCAGGTTGGGGCTTCCCGATGAGAAGGTGTACGAGGTCGGCTGGTCTGACATGGACCGTGTCGTCGAGCCCGACCACCTGACTTCGCTCTGGATTCCTGCACTGGAGGCTCCGGTGGGGGTCGAGTTGGCAGGCCTGGTCGAGCTGGTGCGCACACTGCGCCTGCGTTGCCCCTGGGACCGAGAGCAGACCCACGCCTCGCTTAGCCGGCACCTGATCGAAGAGGCCTACGAGGTGGTAGAGGCGATCGACGCGCTGGATGGGGACCGAGGCCACGAGGGCTACGAGCATCTGCAGGAGGAGCTGGGAGACCTGCTGCTGCAGGTCTTGTTCCATGCCGCCCTGGCGGCGGAGAAGGGTCAGTTCAACCTGGCGGATGTAGCCAAGGGCGAGCACCAAAAGCTGGTCGGGAGGCACCCCCACGTGTTCGGTGAGGTGGTCGTGGACAGCGCGGCGCAGGTGATGTCCAACTGGGAACAGATCAAGCAGACCGAGAAGGGCAGGGCGAGTGTGATGGACGGCATCCCGCCGTCCTTGCCCGCGCTGCTGGCGGCATCAAAGGTGTTGGGCAAGGCGACTTCGGTGGGCGCCGACCGGCGGGGAGTCGGCGAGGCGATGGCCGATGTCCGCTCTGCGATCTCAGCCTTGGAGGGTGCCGCCGACGCTGACGCCGAGGGCGTTGCTGGCGCCGAGGGTGTGGGTGGCGCCGAGGGTGTGGGTGGCGCCGAGGGCCTTGGTCAGCTGACCCAGCGGGTCAGGTTAGGTCGAGCGCTGTTCAGTCTGGTGGGTCTTGCCAGACGGCTCGGAGTCGACCCCGAGGAGGCACTCCGGGGTATGGTCCGGGAGTACCGGCTCGGTTTTGCCGCCCTGGAGGAGGCAGCATCGGCGCGTGGGATCGACATTGCCAGCCTCGATGGCGACGTACTCGTCTGCCATCTGGCCAGGATCGCCAAGCCGGGACTGTGACGGGGATCGACGTCGGATGCCACGGTGATGTCTTGGGACCAGTTGGCAACTGACCCGCAGGATGTATGCCTCCAAGGGGGCTCACCGTGCCCGACCGATGCGGGAGGCCTCTCGGCGGAAGTCGTTTTCGAAGGCCTGCTCCATTCGGGTGACCTCTACCCGGGCCAAGCCGAGGGCCTGCGCGTGGACCCGCCAATCGCGGGTAGCGGTCTCGACTTCGGTGACCACCTTCCTGGCGTCGTCGTCTGAGAGACGGAAGTAGCCGGCGACGGAAAGCACGAGATCTACATTGCAGGTGCCGTCATCGAGGTCGATCGCGGTGCTGAGCCGCCCCGGGTTGTCCGGGTTCGGGTTCAGGTCGTAGGCCGGCGCTAGGCGCCACCCGTTGTTGTTGCGCAGGAAACCGTGGTTGCGGAGGTGGTCGTCGGTGTTGGCGGTCATGGCGGAGAACACGACCCGCCGATACAGCTCGGCCAGATCCGCCCCGGCCTGTGAGGAGTGGACCTCGGCCACCCCGGCGATCTCCAGGTAGCTGCGCCGATCTCCGTCGGAGGCTTCCAGCATGGTAAGGGCGCTGGCGAAGCCGACCCGGTGTCGGCCCTTCCGGTCGAAGCGCTGGGAGATGAGCACGTTTGAGCCTTGGACCTGGACCAGCTCGGTGGAGGCGGTGTTGATCCCGGCCCGCACGGCGAGGTCGGTTTCGAGCTTCTCCCAGCCAGGCACGTCCCACTCGTCGCCGCCGCGATGGGGGAACTTAGCGATTGCCAGCTCTCCCCGCTTGGTCAGCACGGATGCCTTGGGTCGGGCGCCTCCGAGAGAGGACCCGGCGTGCACAAGGTCCCTGATGTCCTGCGTGTCGGGATGGTCGTCGCTGAGATGGTCGGAGGCATTGAGCAGTCTCGGGAGGGAGACGAGCCTGGGAACGCCGTGAGTGGCGCCGGACCAGTAGTCGGTGGTGCCGGGCCTGCGCAACCGCGTGGCGCCCTGACGCAGCTCGTCGTGGGTGCCGAGGAGGAAGTCGGCGTTGGTGAGCGTCCGGGGTCGGGTGCCGGCCGCGTCAGCCCGGCCCCGTTCCTGGCGGCGCATTAGGTTCTGGCCCCATCGGTCGGGGGCGCCGTCGGAGAAGGCGTTGAACATCGCCTTGCCGGGGCGGGTCTGGATGACGCCGGCGACAAGGGGGAGGGTCGGGTCCAGTGCGTATGCCAGAGGATGAGCAAGGTAATTGTGGTCATACCGGAACGTGGCGCTTTGGGCCTGGCGGTCGTGGACCCAGAGCGTGCCAGCCAGGAGTTCCTCGTTCCCGATGGCGATGGTGACCTCGACGGGTTCCCGTGCATCGGCCATGGTCAGCCCCTCACCCGCCGTGGGAGCTGCTCGTCCACCCGCAGCTTGCCCACGTCGGTCGCGTACGGGTCAGCGGCGGCCACGATGGCCTCCATTACCCCGAGTGCCCGTAGGACACGCAGGAGGTTCTCGCTGCTCGCTGCACCCTTGCCCTGCTCGATCGACCGCAGCGTATCCCGGGAGATCCCGGCGCGCTCGGCGAGCTGGGCGGCCGTGACGCGCTGGAGCTTACGCCAAGCTGCGAGATGCCGGCCGAGCGTCCGGAGGGATTGCTCGACGGCAAGCGGCGTGCGGGAGGGCATGGATCAGTCCTAGCTAGTGGCGAGTATCACCGTCATTGTAGCTGATAGCGGCTGCTTAGCTCGCCACTAGTGGGCTGATCGAGACAGCGGGGCGTTGGGCTGTTCCCAAAGGTCGACGAGGTGTTTGCCATGAACGGCGTTCAGGATCCTGTACGGATCCCTCGTCACAGGCCGGGTAGGGCCACTCCTTGGAGCGCCGCACCATTAGCGGTTCTCAGTAACGCGGGTAAGATTTCATTCCAGGGACTGTGTACTTATCGTGGTGCCAAAAGCACGTCTCAGCATAGAGAGTGCACTCATTACCGTATACCCCAGTTTCCTCATCAGCGGCGGGAGTGACAGAAGCGGTGGTGCCAGGCTGTGGAGCTGGAGCGAATTATTTCGGATTTGCAGCTTTCGCAGGGGTGATATGACCAGAGAGTTGGGCTGCTAGGGATTTCAGGTCCGATAAAGAAGGGACCGGGCCGTTAAGGGAGCTGCTAGCCACACGCACTCCGGCACCGCTGCTGCTGAGGAAGTACACTGATCGCTGATCCGATCTGTCAGAACCGATCCAGATCGTCCCATGGTCGAAAGAGGTATGGGGTAGATTGGCAAAGTCCGCCTTGGAAAAGATGCCGTAGAGAGTAATGACGTACTGAGGGTGATCGGGAGCAGCAGATCTTATCTCCTGGTAGTCGAATCCTCCATGGGCAATGGTGGTGGACGTTGTTATGCTAGACCCAGCAGGTAGGGATGCCCTCACTAGGGCCAGGGAGGAAGCAATGGCAGGTGGCGTCGATGGTGCGCCCGGCTTGGTGCTTTAAGAGTCTGCAGTTGTCGGTGTCGTTGATGTATTTGGGGTCGCTGACGTAGCTCGTCCGGTGGCGGCCGGTTTGGGTGTCTTTGCTGCGGGAGTGTGCGGAGAGAAAGTGGCGCTAGTGTTGGCAGCAGAGGCCGTGGCCGCCGATGCCGCCAATAGACCCAGCCCAAGCGTTAAACTGCCGGCTACTGTCCAGATACGTGTTCTGAGGTGCATGAGGTGGGGTCCTTCGGGCTGAGCAGGTGTCCTGGCCTCATCATACCCCTAACGGGTGGGTGGGAGTCAAGCCATCTGGGCAAGAAGTTCGCCTATCCAGCGAGATGCGTACCCTCTACGGGAGATACTTGACAACCTGTCAGCCTATGACGCGTCCTATATAGCGCTAGCTGAGCATCTGAGCTGCTCACTCCCCACTACTGCCCGCCGTATAGACCGAGCGCAGGTCGTTACCGTGCTGACGCCGATACGCCGGTGGCGGAAGCCATCGTGCCGGCGATGGTGATGGTTCCGGTGATGAGCGAGGCAAGCGGCCCATCTGCTGGGAAATAGATGATCACCGCCTGGGAACTAGCGGTGTTGGTGGCGGGATCATATGATCGCTGGTTGAGGGTCATGTCCAGCAAGCCAAGGTTGACCTGCGTATCGGGAGCCGGATTGATCGGGATCGGCACAGCGTCCCCGAGGAGCGAGATCGAGCTGACCTGAGCAATTGCCGAGGTAGCAGCGCTTTCCGGGCTACCAGTGTTGGCTGGAGGGGTCGCGCCTGCTGTAGCCGACGCCTCGCTCTGGGCCAGCCCGATGTCCAGGAGGTCGTTGACCTGCTCTCCGGCCGGGTCGGCCGATCCCGCCGACCCAGCCGCCGCAGCCGAGGCCAGCGGGTCGAGCTGGCCATCAAGTGTGTGGTTTGCCAGGCCCGTCACGGAGGCGGTAGCAGAACCGATCAGGCCCGTCGCCGGATAGCCCACCAGGCTGGGAACACAGCCGACCAGCGGGAGGCAGAGCTTCGCGCGGTGAGCCCCGATTTCGGGCAGCAGGCTTACCCCGGTGACTTGCTCCTTCGCGTTGACGGTGCCCGCGGCAACGCTCGCTGAGCTGGTTGTGACGGTGAGGGTCCCCAGCCCTCCTGGGAGGGCGTTCATGGGGTGAACACCTGCAGTAAACTGCAGGTGTTCACCCCATGAACGGCTTTCTGGGAGGGTGTTCATGCCCGTGGGGAAGGGCAAAGTCCCGCCTTTGGTGGGCAGCTGACCGGTGTCCCCAAGCGTCTGGTTGGGAATCTGGGTGCCCTCCACCGAGACGTCCGAGAGGCTCACGGCGTAGGCGTCGCCGCTATAGGCCACTGCCCCGGCTGACGGCGTGGCTGAGGGTGCACCCAAACGGGTGACCGCGGTGCCCGGAGGACTTGCCGCTGGATCCGGGCGCCCGACGCCGATCAGGGCGCCCGCCAGCATCAGGCCAAGGAAAAGCCCGCTGGCCCGGACACCGCTGGCCCGGACACCACTGGACCGGACACCACTGGACCGGACACCACTGGACCTGGTCTTGTCCCGCGGAGCCTCGGACGCGAAACCACCCGCACCGTGGGGTTGACTCACGGTGCGGGTGGATCCGGACTATCGAGCTGCTAGGTGCCCAGGTCGGCGTTGATGTCGCTGACTACGGCATCGGACACCGCACCGGTGCCGCCGTACACGTTGACCATCTGGATGTACGGCTTCTCCTTGACGAAGTAGGCCTGGGAGGCCGAGGGGATGGGTACGTCCGGGTTGACCAGGATGATCGGCCCACCGTCGGTGGCGACCATGGTGCCCCCGTCGAGGGCGTCGGGGAACAGGTCCCCCCGGGCCACGCCTATCACCGTCGGGTTGCCGAAGAACGCAGCTACCAGGGTATCGGTGGCGAACTCGTCAGCCCCGACGATCGGGGTGGCTTGTCGATCGGCCGAAGCGGCTGGCCCACCCACCGCGAACACCGCGTCACCGGGATGGGCGTTGAGGTATGTCCGGGTCTCGGGGGCCATGTTGGGTCCGTTGGTGAACAGCACTGTGCCGTTCTGTTTGATGGCCGCAGGACCCGCGGACAGTGCGTCGGCAAAGTTGGTGTCGGTGACCAGGAAGACCGTGTTGGGGTTGCCCTGGGCGTGGGCAGCGGCCACCGCGGTCGCGGGGGCATTCGAGCCGGCTATCCGGATCGGGTTGTACCCGAGCCCGGAGAGCGTCGAGTCAATCGACTTGGCCAGGGTCCCGTAGCCACCGATGATGTAGACCGGCTTGTTGGCGTGGGGGGTGAGGACCCGTTGGATCTCGGTGAGCACCTCAGGGTTGATCCCGTTGCGCTCGTTGGTGGGCTCTGTCAGCAGCAGCGGAGCGTCCTTCTGGGACGCCAGGGGCACCCCGGCCAGGCCGTCGGTGAAGTCTAGGTCCGAGGCCAGAACCACTCCGCCGGCAGAACCAGTTGCGGGGTAGGCCCCCTTGGAGACCGCGATGGCGGTCTGGATCCGGTTTCCGCCGCCAAATCGCATCACGGGAGACCCGGTGTAGGTGAAGTCGCTCGTGGAGGGACAGTTGTAAACCGTCACCAGGGCAGGCCCCTTTAATCCCCGAGGGGACTTGGCGGTGATGGTGGTGGAGTTGACCACGTCGATGTTGGTCGCAGGGTTGGAGCCGAACGCCACGGGTGCCCCGGCGGCGAAGTTGGTGCCGGTGAGGGTCACCGTCGTGCCTCCGGCGATCGGACCCGAGGTCGGCGAGATGCTGGTAAGGGAGACGCCCGGGGGACAGCTCAGGGTGCCCGAGGTGCTCGCAGTCGAGCTGGACACGGTGATGGTCCCGCTGAGGATCGCCGAAAGCAGGCCAGTGTCGGGGAAGTTCAGCACCACTCCCTGGTTGGAGGCGGTGTTGGTGGTCGGGTCATAGGACTGCTGGTTGAGGGTGATGCTCAGGATGCCCAGGTTGATCACCGTGTTGGGTCCGTCGTTCAGCGGGACGTTGACCGCGCCGCCCAGCAGCTCGATGGTGCCGAGGTTGCCGTCCTCGTACGGGTAGGCCTCACCGCCCGTTGGCGGGACCACCCCAGGGGCGGCGGCCCCGGCGGAGGTCTGGATCAGGCCGAGGTTGACCACGCAGCCCAGCAGGTTGTTGCAGCCGCTGGCGACGAGGTTGGTGCTCCCGCTGTTGCTCCCGGTGGTGTTGCCACCCCCAGAGCTGCCAGACCCGGAGGTGGGGTTGTTG
>JBOGGT010000050.1:0-9780 GCA_050744225.1 Acidimicrobiales bacterium
CCGGGTCCTCCGAGGTGGCGCCGGGCCGCTCGAAGGGCTCCATGGTGCTCATCGGACCCAGGCGCATGTAGCCGCGGGGGTAGGCCGGACCCCCGAAGCCGATCTCGTTCCAAGCCCAGGGATGCGAGTAAAAGGCAGCCATCATCATGCGCATGCACACCGACCAGGCCCGCTTGACGTTGAGCTGGTCCCAGGGCCCGCCGGACAGCTCGCCCTCCGACAGAGCGCCGACTATGGCCACGGCTGTCTCCGGGTCGCAACCCGCGAAGCTGGGCTGGCTGTAGCGGCGCTCGGCCACCTCGTCCAGGCCGGCCAGCACCAGGTGCCAGGTCTGGCGGTCGTCGGGCATGTCGGCGTACTGGTAGCCGTCGAGCCGGCCAGCGGCCAGCTTGGCATCCACCATCTCGGCCACCGGGACCCGAGGCTCTGCGTCCTGGGCCAGGCAGACGTCGCAGAACGCTCGGAGAGTGGCTGTCTCCGACGTCGCAAAAAAGCTCAGCTCGTCCGGCACATCGAGCCGACCTCGCACAACCGCCGCGGTGGCGTGGTCCCAGGTCTCGGCGGCGTCGAACACGTCGTAGTCCGGGTAGCGCCCGATCATCTGCGGGGTCGTGCCCCGGCGCTGGCGGGGCAGCCAGCTCGGGTGCGGCGGCTGCTTCCCGGACCGGAGGTTGGGCAGGTGGTGCGGCTGGGTGAGATCCCTCTTTGAGGGCATCAGTCCTCCCTCCTCAGCAAGGCCGCCAGCACGCCCATGCCGCCCACCAGGGTCATCAAACCCGGAGCGGAGATCGGGGGACCCATGGGAAGGTTGTACGAAGCGAGCTTCCACCCTCCGGGCTTTCGGGCCACGCCACGGGCGTGGAAGTACTCCCCGGCCAGGCCGTCGGCGGTGTAGATGAGAGCGGTGACCGGGAGGGCGGTCTTGGCCCATCGCCGGCTGAAAACCCCCATGACCGCGGAGACCACCACCGGGGGGGTGACGATGATCGGGCTCCACATCCAGCGGTTGCCAAAGCTCGCCTTGTAGTGCTCCAGATAGATCTCCGCGGTGGTCACAACGGCCGCGACCGCGGTGAGCCCACAAAGAGAGCGCTCGAAGCGGCCGTGGGCAACGTCGGCGAAGGCCCGGTCGATGAGGTGGGTGACTTCTCCAAGCGACTCGGCGTGGGTCAGGACCCCAGAGTGGCGGCGCACCGTCCTCAGCCCCTCTCCGGGTGCATAAAGGCATGCACCATCTCCCGCACACCCTCCTTGGCACCGGCTATGCCCCCGGAGGGATCCTCGATCACCGAACCCATGAGCGCCCGGGCCTGGTCGAAGGTGACGTGCGGGGGCATGGGCGGTTCCTCCGGACTGGTCAGGGCGTCCACGATCACGGGGCGGTCGGCGGCGAAGGCCTCGGTGAAGGCATCTTCGATCTCGGACGACTTGGTCACCTTGATCCCTTTGAGCCCGATCATATCCGCCCAGTCGGCGTAGGAGACGTAAGGGATCGACTGCGAGGCGACGAACCGGGGATCGCCTTCCATGGCCCGCTGCTCCCAGGTGACCTGGTTGAGATCCTCGTTGTTCAGCACCAGCACCACGTAGCGGGGGTCGGCCCAGGTGTGGTAGTACTTGGCCGCGGTCAGCATCTCCGCCATGCCCCCCATCTGCATCGCCCCGTCGCCGACCATCGCCACCGCGACCCGGTCGGGGAAGGCAAACTTGGCCGCCATGCCGTACGGCACCCCGGGGACCATGGTGGCCAGGTTCCCCGAGAGCGAAGCCTTCATCCCCCGGCGGATGCGGATGTGGCGGGCGTACCAGTCGGCGGAGGTACCCGAGTCGGAGGACAAAATGGCGTTGTCGGGAAGGTGGCGGGACAGAGACGAGAACAGGCCCTGCGGGCGGATCCGCCCGTCGAGGTCCGAAGGCTGGCCGAGGTCGTCCATCCGCTCCCACCAAGCGGCGACGTTGACGGCGATCGTATCTTGCCAGGAGCGGTCGGCCTTGCGGTGCAGCAGCGGGATCAGCTCCGCCAGGGTGTCCTTGGCGTCGCCCACCAGGGCCAAGTCCATCGGGTAGCGGATCGAGAGCATCCGGGGGGCCAGGTCGATCTGGACCGCCTTGGCCTCGCCGGTGGTGGGGAGGAACTCCGAGTAGGGAAACGAGGATCCCACCATCAACAGCGTGTCCGCTTCCTGCATCATGTCCCAGGACGGCTTGGTCCCGAGCAGCCCGATGCTCCCGGTGCAATAAGCCACGTCATCCGGCACCGCCGCCTTTCCCAGCAACGCTTTCGCCACCCCGGCCCCCAACAGGTCGGCTACCGCCAGCACCTCGTCGGTTGCGTTCATCGCCCCGGCACCAACCAACATCGCCACCTTGGACCCAGCGTTCAAGATATCGGCGGCCGCACGGAGCTGGTCGGTGGTGGGGATCACCCGAGGCCGCCACCAACCAACACCGGTGTGGACCGTGTGAGTCGCCTTGGGCTGCTCGGTCACCTCGTCCATGTCCTGGACGTCCGCGGGCACTATGACGCAAGTCACCGTCCGCTCCGCCTGGGCGATGCGCATCGCCCGGTCCACGATGTGGCGAACCGAGGAGGGCGTGTTCACCTGCTGGCACCAAGAGGAAGCCACGTCGGAGTACAGCTGCATCAGGTTGACCTCCTGCTGGAAGTCCCCGCCGAGCGCCCGCACGAAGGTCTGGCCGACAATGGCCACCACCGGCTGGTGGTCGGCCTTGGCGTCGTACAGGCCGTTGAGCAGGTGGATGGCGCCGGGGCCGGAGGTGGCCATGCACACCCCCACCTCCCCGGTGAACTTGGCGTGCCCGCAGGCCATAAAGCTCGCCATCTCCTCGTGGCGGGTCTGGACGAAGCGGAGCTGGTCCTGGTGCCGGCGCAGGGACCCGAGGATCCCGTTGATCCCGTCGCCCGGGAAGCCGTAGATGGTCGTCACTCCCCACTCGATGAGTCGCTCGCACAGGTTGTCGGCGGCGGTCTTGCTGGCCATAGCTGCTACTTCCTCTCTCTTTTGGTCACTGCGCTGGTCATTGCACGCGGAACTTCTCGGCGGCCTGGGTTCGCAGGCTGAGTCCGTTGCCGGGGCGGTCGAGCGCCGGGGTCAGGGCTCCACCCTCAGGCGAGAGCGCCCCGTCGAAGAACATGGTCTCGATGCGGTGGTGGTCATGGAAGTACTCCAGGTGGCGCAAATTGGGCACTGCGGTGGCCACGGGGGCGTGCAGGTTGGGAGCGCAGTGCCCGCTCACCTGCAAGCTCTGCGCCGCGGCAACCGCGGCCGCGGCCAGCCAGACCGTGTAGCCCCCGCAGCGGGTCACATCCACCTGCAGGCAGTCCACCGCTCCGGCGCCCACCATCTTGGCGAAATAATCAAGGCTGTAGCCGTACTCGCCGGCGGTCACGTCACAGCCACAGCCGTCGCGGACCTCGGCGAGGCCGTCGAGGTCGTCGGACGACACCGGCTCCTCGAACCAGACCACTCCGTGCTCCTCGTAGAACCGACGCCCCATCCGGACAGCCTGCTTGCGGGTGTAGCCCCCGTTGGCATCCACGTACACCTCCACGCCGTCGCCTACCACCTCACGGACCAGTCCAACCCGGGCCAGGTCACGTGATGGGTTGGTCCCCCAAGACTCGCCAATTTTGATCTTGACCCTGGGGATCGTCCACTCGCCGACCCAGCGCTCCAGCTGGTCGCGGGTCGCTGACTCGTCGTAAGTGGTAAACCCCCCGCTCCCGTAGATCGGGGCCTCGGTGCGGACCTGGCCGAACAGCGAGGCCAGCGGGACCCCCAGCACCCGGGCCTTGAGGTCCCAGCAGGCTGTGTCCACCGCCGAGATCGCGCAGGCCACCAGCCCGGCCCGTCCCAGGTTGCGGCACTCACGGGCCATGGCCTCGTTGGCTCCCCGAACGTCGTGGACACTGGTCCCGAGGCAGACCGAGCTCAATTTTTCATGGATGACGCTGGCGCTGCCGAGGCCGGAGTAGGTCCATCCGAGCCCGGTGTGAACTCCTGAGCGGACCTGGACCAGGACCATGGTGGTGGAAGACCAGGCCAGGGTGCCGTCGGCCTCCGGGGCGTCGGTGGGGATCTCGTATGCCGAGACCTCCACCGACTCGATCAGCTCAGCCACCTTCAGCCCCTAGCCTTGCGGGCCTCCATCACCCGCTGCTTGTCCTTGGCGGTGGCCACCGCCGCCTTGTAGAAGGTCACCGCGGTCTTCGGCAGGGAGCGCAGGAAGCTTGGGTCCCAGAACCCGCCCGCCTGGTGGTCGAAGGAGCCGTGCGCGCCGTGGTCGGCCTCGGAATCGACCGGGTGGTACAGGTTGACCGGCCTGTCGGGCTGGACGTGGGCCTTGGTGAGCTGGGCCTCCCAGGCGCCCAGTGCGGCGTAGTGGTTGCCGAACCCGGGCGCCAGGCTGGCCGCCACCACCAGCGCCTTGTTCCATGAACCGATGATCTTGTCCCGGCGACCGTCGAGGGCGGCGTCAACGATGAAGCGGGCGGGGATCTCGGGCTGGTAGATCGGGGGCACCGGCATCGGGTGGTGCGCCATGGCGTCGGCACACCAGTCGAACTGGGGGGTGTTGACCGCAGGGAGGTGAACCATGGAAATGCGGATGTGGCTGCCCTCGTGGATCAGCTCGGAGCGGGTGGATTCGAAGAATCCCCGGCAGGCGAACTTGGAGGCGCAGTACGCCGACTGCAGCGGGATGCCGATAAAGGCCAAGGCGGAGCCGACGTTCACGATGGCGCCGCGGTCGCGGGGTCGCATCCGGGCGAGAGCGGCTTTGGTTCCCCAGACCTGGCCCAAGAAGGTGACCTCGACCGCCCTTTGGAAGTCCTCGGGAGCCACCTCCCAGGAGGGGGCGAACACGGTGGTCATGGCGTCATTGACCCAGACCTCGATGGGACCCAGCTCCGTCTCGACCTCGGTGGCCGCTGCGTCTACTTCGTGAAATTTAGAAACGTCCGTGGCTAAGACCAGTGCCCGCGCACCCGCCGCCTCCACCTCCTTGGCCGCCGCTTCGAGTCCGGCCTTGCCCCTTGCCACGAGAGCCACGTCAAAGCCACGCTCGGCGAAGGCACGAGCGGTGGCCCGACCCACCCCTGCCGATGCGCCGGTTATCACTGCCACTCCTCGAGCCATGTCAGGCCTCCTATCGCTATCGGGACCTGCGTTTGAGCCGGCCCATGTCCTGTACCTCCCCCGGAACGCGCCCTACCCCTTGCATAGCTCGCCCAAACCGGCTGCGCCGGACTATGGTTGAGGCTCCGCATGGCCGACCCTGCCTCCAAGGCCCGCCCCGTCCAGGTCAGCTGGCTCCTCCCCCCTGGCCTCACCATCAACGAGGCTTGCGCCGCCCTGGTTCGCTCCCGGCCCTGTCACGAGGAGCCATCCCGTTCGGTCAGCCAGACCTGGCTGGACAGCTTCGACTGGCGCCTGCACCGGCGTGGATGGGTCCTGCTCCACGAGGCCTCTGCCTCAGAGTTCGAGTTCCTGGAGCTTTGGACCTCGGAAAACGCCCAGCCAATTCGAGCGACGGCCGGGCTCCCGAGTGGTCCGGGGGACCTGTCGGCCAGCCGGTTGCGAGAAACCATCGCCCCGGTGCTCGGAGTGCGCTGTCTGGTGGCCTGCGCAACTGCCATTACCACCCGGCGAACGCTGAGGGTGCTCAACGACGACGCCAAGACCGTGGCGTGGACCCACTTCGAGGCGAGCACCGGACTCGGAGGGGTGACCCTGGGCAACCGGGTACGGGTGGTGGCACTTAGGGGCTACGAGCAGGCAGCCCGAGACGTGGACCGCTGGCTGGCGACCGGGCTGGGACTGGAGGTCACCACCGGGGTGATGGCCGAGGCGCTGGCCGGTGCCGGGCGCAGTGCCGGGGACTACTCCTCCAAGCTGAACGTCGCCCTCAGTCCCGGCATGAGCATCGAGGCAGCGGTCAGGAAGGTCCTTGCTCACCTGCTGGCGAACGTCGAGACGAACACCGACGGGGCGCGCGCCAACCTCGACCCGGAGTTCCTCCACGACATCCGGGTGGCCACCCGGCGAGCCCGCTCCCTGTTGGGCGAGGCCGGTCCTTACCTTGCCGACGCCGGAGCTGCGGGGGCGCTTCGAGCCGAACTGGCGTGGCTGGGGGAAGTCACCGGTCCGACCCGGGACCTCGATGTCTGGCTGGTGACCCTGGACGAGGAGCTGGCCGGCTCGCCGCCGGTGCAGGCCGATTTGGGTGCGCTCCGCGAGCAGATCGACATCCGCCGGCGCGCTGCGTACGACCAGCTGGTCGACCAGCTCGACTCGGATCGCTATCGAGCGCTCCGGGACCTGTGGGCAAGCCTGGCCTCCCCTGACACGCCGGCGGGGATTCGGGCCGGGGCGGCGGGGGCCGAGCTGGTTCGTCGGGCGCACCGCCGGGTCCTGCGCCGGGGGTCGGCCATCGGAGCCGACTCACCCGACGAGGCGCTCCACGACCTGAGAAAAGCCGCCAAGCGCCTGCGCTACGTCCTCGAATCCTTCGAGAGCCTCTGCCCCGAAGCGGCATTCGACCAGGTGATCGGCGAGCTCAAAGCTCTGCAGGACAACCTGGGAGAGTTCCAGGACTGCTCAGTACAGGCCGCCACACTGGCCCGCCTGGGCAGCGAGCCGGGCACGCCACCGCAGGCCCTGGTCGCCGTCGGGTACCTGCTGGCCGGACTGGGTGCCCGCCATACCAGGGCCAGGGCGGAGTTCGCGGACCGCTTCGCCCGCTTCAGCCGCCCATCTGCTCGACGTATGGTGGACTCCCTGGCCTCCTCCCTCGAAAAGACCAAAGAAGGCAGCGGGAAGTGAAGGTGCTGGCCAGTTACAGCATCAAGGGTGGGGTGGGCAAGACCGCCGCGGCGGTCAACCTGGCATACGAAGCCGCCCGGAGCGGGGAGCGGACCCTGCTGTGGGACCTGGACCCGCAGGGGGCAGCGACCCACTACTTGCGGGTCCGAGCCCGGGTTAAGGGGGGCGGGCGAGCGCTGGTTTCCGGCAGAGTCTCCCTCGCTGAACGCACCAAGGGCACCGACTTCGACGGCCTGGACCTCCTGCCCGCCGACTTCTCCTACCGCCACCTGGACTTGGAGCTGGACGGTGCCAGTCATTCAGTCCAGCGCCTGGCCAGGCTTCTGGCCCCGGCTTCAGCAGAGTACGACTGGATCATCTTGGACTGCGCGCCGGGGATCTCGCTGGCCTCTGAGGCGGTGTTTGCGGCGGCCGATGCGCTGGTGGTCCCGGTCATCCCCACGACCCTGTCGGTCCGGACCCTCGATCAGCTGGCCGCCTTCCTGGCCGAGACACCCGGCTCGCCGCAGCTGCTCGGCTTTTTGTCCATGGTCGACCGCCGCAAGCGCCTTCACTCCGAGACGATCGCCGGCCTGAGCCTTTCGGCCCACACTGTCCTGCCCACCCAGATCGTCACATGCAGCGAGGTGGAAAAGATGGGCCTCTACCGGGCACCGGTCGGTGCCTACGCCCCGGACAGCGCCTCTGCTGCGGCGTACCGGGAACTGTGGCGCGATATCCGCGCCCGGCTCTAGGCTGAGGCCACGTCCGTTCGCCGCTTCGGCTCCGGATATAGGGGTGTAATCCAATCTCCTAACCAGTGAAGGGGAGTAGATAGATGTTCGAATACAGCTGCAAGAAGGCCGGGGCCGAGGGTTGTGGTTACTCGACCACCGCCAACAACGAGGCTGACCTCAGGGCACAGATCACCGCCCACGCGATGGAGAAGCACGGCCTGCCGGGCATGACCGACACCATCTTCAACTACATGGCCAAGAACGCCAGGGGTCGCTGAGCGATTCACCAAGGCTCGCTGGGCCGGGTGGTCGCCACCCGGCCAGCACGGCCTGGCGCGGCGATCCTCAGCCAGTCAGTAGGGCAACGACCTGGTCGGTATCCGACAGGTCGGAAATGGTCGCGTCCGCGCCCAGAGTTTCGAGTTGTTCGATGCCGTAGCCACCGGTTGCCACCAAAACGCAGTGCGCGCCACCCGAGCGAGCTGCCTCCAGGTCGCGGGGGGTGTCGCCTACCACCCAGACCTCGTCGGGCGTGACTGCCAGCCCGCGTAGCCGCGTCACCCGATGTACAGATATCGCAACAAGCGCACGGCGGTCGATGTTGTCACTGCCGTAGGCCCCCACTTCCAGGTCGAGCCAGCGGTCAAGGCCAAATGCACCCAACTTGAGCTTGGCGTTCGGGGCGATATTGCCGGTGAGCACCGAGGAGACCACCCCGGGGCGCCCGGCCAGATCCTCCAACACCGCTTCGACGCCGGGTAGCACGGCTCCCTGCTGAGTCACCAGGTGCGCGGTGGCAGCCAGGCACTCCTCCAAGTGGCCCAACACCACCGCCAGATCGGTGTCGGTATCCATCATGGCCAGGTATTCACCCACAATCTGAGGGTCGGTCTTGCCACCCATGCGGACCTCCCCCGCGAGCGAGGTACCCACGAGTTCCCTGCCCGACCCCAACTCGACCGCGCGGTGAATGGCAGCTGGCCCAACCCCCCCGGACGTAAGAAGTGTCCCGTCGACGTCCCACAGCACCAGGCGTACCACTTCTGGCGAGCCTACCTCCTCGCAAGATCCTCCTCTCTAGCGTAACCTCGCGGTCTGATGCCCTGCCCGTTCAGACTGACGTCGCGAGGCTGATGTGTCGAGGTTGATCGCCGTGCTGGGTGTGAACGGCTTCGACTGGGTCGATGTCGTGGTCATCGTGCTCGTGCTGTTTGCCGCCGCGCGTGGCTTACGCCTCGGCGCAGCGGTCCAGCTGGCCTCCTACGGGGGATTCTGGCTGGGCCTGCTGGCAGGGGCTGCTCTTGCCCCCCAGGTAGTCGACGGAATCCACAACTCAGTCACCCGAGCCGGGGTATCGCTCGGAATCGTCTTCGGAGCGGCGATAGTGCTGGGAACGCTCGGGAGGGTCATCGGCAGCCGTTTGTGGAAGGGCCTGCGCCGGATCCACTTGGGGAAGGCAGATGCTGCCCTCGGGTTGGCAGTGGGCCTGGTGGCGACCCTGCTGGCGTGCTGGGTGGCCGGCACGATCCTGGTTCAGGGTCCGATCCCATCGCTGTCCGCCGGCATCGCCGAATCCGGCATCCTGAGGTCGATGGACAAGGCCCTACCGCCGGCACCATCGGTCTTCGCCCGGATCGAAGGATTCGTCAACACCTCCGGGCTTCCCCAGGTCTTCAGCGACATCGCCCCTGCACCTGGCGAGTCGGCCGCGGTCGCCAGCTCCGCCCAGGTCCGCGAAGCGGTTGGGGCGGCCGGCCCTTCGATGGTCAAGATCTACGGGCGGGGCTGCGGCCAGATACAGGAGGGCTCTGGCTTCGTGGTGGCGCCGAACCTGGTGGTGACCAACGCACACGTGGTCGCTGGCATCCCCCACCCGGTGGTCATCGGCAGGAACGGCACCAACTACCCGGCCGTGGCCATCTTGTTCGACCCCAACTTCGACCTGGCGGTACTCCAGACCTCAGGGCTGAACCAGCCCGCCCTGCACCTCGACGCCAGCGGTGTCGCCACCTCCACCAAGGCCGCTGTGCTCGGCTACCCCGGCGGCGGTCCCTTCGCCTCCGGTCCAGCTGTCGTTGCCCAGGTACTGCGAGCCGTCGGACCCAACATCTACGGGCGGGGCAGCACCAGCCGGATGCTTTACCAGATCCACGCCAACGTACAGCCCGGGAACTCTGGAGGCCCGCTGGTGGAGCCGGATGGGGAGGTCATCGGGGTGG
>JBOGGT010000051.1:0-4463 GCA_050744225.1 Acidimicrobiales bacterium
GCTCTCCACGTAGGCCCGCATGAAACCATTCAGCTCCTTGTGGTGGCGGCTGCATAGTTCGATCTCGTACTCACGACCGTCCAGCCCAAAGCGTACAGTCTCTTCCGCTACGGTGTCGTCACCGTCGACATCACACGTCAGCACTATCTTGGTTATACGCGCCATTGATGGAGTCTCCTTGTTCGGGTTACACACTAGGATTTCTCGCACGCAAGAACGCGCGACCGGTTTCGGTGCGCAGTCTAGTTCGGCCGAGCAGCCCTCATCCTAATGGGAGAAACGCTCGACGCCCAAACCACCTCCGGCCCGGTGCGGGGAGCCCCCAGCCAATCGGTGCTCGCATTCAAGGGTATCCCCTATGCGCAACCCCCGGTCGGACGGCTTCGCCTTGCCGCCCCGGAGCCGCCGGTGCCTTGGGCAACCACCATGGCCGCTACCGATTTCGGACCCGTCGCACCCCAGCCATTAGGGGCTCTGGAGGCGATGCTGGGCGGTGGGGAGTTAGCTCAAAGCGAAGCCGGATGTCTGACGCTCAATGTTTGGACGCCGGCCACCGACGATGCGAGGAGGCCGGTGATGGTCTGGATCCACGGGGGAGCTTTTGTCACCGGCTCAGGGGCGGCCACCTGGTATGACGGGGCCGCGCTAGCGCGGCGGGGAGGCGTGGTCGTGGTCACCTTCAACTACCGGCTCGGGGTGCTTGGCTTTTTGTATCTCGGGGAGACGTCGGCTGGCACGCGCGACGGTGCGGTGGGCAATTTTGGACTACTGGACCAGTTGGCCGCCCTCAGGTGGGTTCGACAGAATGCGGCGGCCTTTGGGGGCGACCCTGATTGCATCACCGTGTTCGGGCAATCGGCCGGGGCCATGAGCATCGGCGCCCTGTTTGCCTCACCAGACTTTGCGGGCTTGGCCAGGCGGGCTGTGCTTCAGAGTGGGGCTTGTGAGCACACCCTGTCTGTGGAGCACGCGGCGCGTAACGCGGCGGTGATCCTGGACCGCCTCGGTCTGTCGCCGAGTACCGGCGGCCTGTTGGACGCGTTACGGGCGTTGCCCACCGCGACAATCCTGGCGGCACAGGCCCTGCCGCTTCCCCGAGTGCTGGACGGGATGGCCTACTTGCCGGTGCGCGATGGCGTGAGCCTGACCCGCAGTCCAATGGAAGCCGTGGCGCAGGGGGCGCTCCGGGGCCTGGACCTGTTGGTCGGGACGAATGCCGACGAGGCCCGGCTGTTCATGCTTACCGATCCGAGCCTGGCGGATATGGATGAGGAGGGGCTGGCCGCCCGCGTGCTGGAGGTTTTGGGTCCCGCTGACGCTCCCCGGATTGTCGATCGTTACCGGATGGCACGCCCGGACTCTTCGCCGCGTGACCTGTGGTTGGCAATCAGCACCGCAAAGTCGTTTCGCATACCGGCAATCCGCCTGGCCGAATTGGCCAGCCAGACCCAACACCCGGGTCAGGCTGCCACCTTCGCCTACCTGTTCAAGTGGAGGACCCCGGCCTTCGGTGGAGTGTTCGGTTCCTGTCACAGTCTGGAGATCCCGTTCGTGTTCGACAACCTAGACAAGCCCGGCATGGCTCAGGTTTTGGGGGGCGAGGGGAGCGCGGCCGCCCTGGCCGCTGAGATGGCCGATGCCTGGGTTGCGTTTGCTCGCTATGGTCGACCGGTGCTCCGAGGCGGTCCGGACTGGGCACCTTATTCTGTGACTGGCGGAGTTCACCAGCCCGGCGAGCGATACCGTGGCACTATGTGTCTGGACACCTTGTGTCAGATGGTAGAGGACCCCGATGGTGACGAACGAAGATTGTGGGAAGGAACGGCTTGACGTGATGTCTGGCACTGAACTGGGTGGCACTGAACTGGGTGGCACTGAACTGGGTGGCACGGAGGTGGGGCGTGGTCCGATCCGGGTGCTGGTCGTCGACGACGACGAGCGGGTCCGGCGGATGATCACGATCATGTTGAGCCTGGAGGAAAACTATGAGGTGGTTGGAGAGGCGACCGACGGCAACGAGGCGGTGGCCCTGGCCTCACGCTTTCAGCCCGACGTGGTCCTGTTGGATCTCGAAATGCCGGGCATGGACGGTATCTTGGCCATCCCTGAGATACGCCGGGAGGCACCCGGCACCAAGATCGCGGTTCTTTCGGCCTTCCCAGACCCATACACCCTTACCGATGCGCTGGTGAGGGGGGCGGACACCTATCTGGACAAAGCCACCAACCTGGCGGAGCTTCCGGTCCTCATACGCAGCCTCGTGGAGCGCCACGCTGAGGACTGAGGCCTCCGAGCGCCGCGGGATCGCTCGGCTCGCTCAGGGGAGGCCACCCGGACGGGGGGCGGCTCGCCGTGCCAGCTCGCGGTCCGCGAACCACGGGCGCAGGCTGAGCCGGGCGGGCGGGAGGTGGCCGTAGATCAAGACACCTTCGCCGGGCATGATCCGGCGCAGCGCGTCCGCGGGCGCGAGGCGCTGCCTGGTCGTGGTGTCCGTGGTCGAGTGCCGTCCCTCGGCGTCAGTGGTGGTGGAGGACTGGGGCACGTCCTGATCCCCGACAAGCATGCTCACGTGCTCCAGGGTCGCCGGGTCGGAGATGCCCGAGAGCACCACCTTGGCCCGATGGTTGTTGACCACAGTGGCCGCGCGCGGACCGTAGCGAGCAGCCACTTGAGCCATGTCCTGCCAGATGCTCACCAGCTGGATGCCGTGGCCGGCCGCGGTCGCGGCAATGGTGTCGAGCTCGGAGAGCGGAGCCACGTTGGCTGCCTCGTCGAGCACGACCAGCAGGGGCGGATCGAGCGGTTCCCCCCGCAGGCTCGCCCGCTCGTAGGCGGCGAGGAGGACCTGGCTTACCAGTGCGCTGAAGACCGGACGGAGGCGGCGTTGCTCATGCGCCGGGGCACACACGTACAAGCTGTGCCTGCCACCGTCGAGCAGCGCCGCTGCATCGATCTCGGATCTGGTGGCAGATGCGGAGACCGAGGGGTCGGCGAAGGCTTCGATAATGATCTCGGCCGTGGTGTAGACCGAGCTGCGCTGGCGGTCCTCGCGCCGCCAGCTCGCCCAAGCGGCCTGAATCGCCTGGTGTATCCCGAGGGCGTTCAGGATCGCGTCCACCTCGTCGACCTCCTGGGTGTCTACCCAGCGGACCACATCTGTCATGGTCCGACCTGAGGCCGCCGCCGCGAGGAGCAGGGGTGCCAGGAGCTTGGCTGCGGTGGCGTACCAGAAGTCTGCTTCTGACATCCCGTCGCCGTTCACCCTGGCTGCGCTGCAGAGCGCAGCGGCCATCCGGCGGGCCCCCGCCCAGCTGATCGAGCTCGCCAGCGGGGACCACCCGGCGGTGGGCAAGCCGGTGCTGGCGGTGGGATCGTACAGCCACACTTCACCGGTCGTAGATCGCCAGCTCAGGGTGTCGCGCACCAGATCGGCCTTGACGCTGGTAGCGAGCACCGGACCCTCCCACTCCAAGATTGCCGGCACGGCAAATCCCGAGGTTTTCATGGTCTGAGTCGGTCCCACCACGATGACCGACTGGCGGGCCTCAGCGGCCAGGTATTTGCCGCCCGACCTGCCGAGGGTGAGCCGACCCGGTGAGGGACCGGAGACGATCAGGGTCCGCAAATCCTTGGTCCGAGCCCAGGAGGTTCCATGCGTGGGAATGATGTACCGGCCCGAACGGTGGCGGTGCGGTGATGTGCCAGTGGTCGTGAGGGACCAAAGTGATGACAACACGCCAGGTCCGTTCTGATGCAAGTGGGGCCTTGGCCCTTGAGTGAGGCGACGAACGGTCGCGATCCCCGACCACGCCCCGGCTGACCCAAGAACGAGCGTGACGGCCAGGACCGCGTAATAGATCCCGGCGCCCGGGATCGCCTTCCTGGCGGCGAGCGGCCAGGCTGCGGGAGGACAAAGGGGATGTGAGACCAACAAGACGAGGATGCGCCCGGCATCGGCGGGCGAAACCTGCGGCCAAGACCCGTGGGTCAGTGCTCCTGAGATCTCGCCTGTCACCCAGACCGCCCCCGCCATGATCGCGAACATCCCGAGCGCCAGCCCCCAGCTGGCAGACCCCGTTCTTTGCACATGGTCCGGTCGTCGCCCGGAAGCGGATCTCATGAGGGCCTTCTTCCCGCCTCAGGCCGGCCGGTCGCAGCCCTCCCGCCGGTCCCAGCCCTCCCGCCGGTCCCAGTCATGTCGGCGTCGGTGTTGACCAGGGCGCGTTCCATCTCGCTCAGTTGGTGCTCCACGAGGAAGGACCGCCGTCCCACCTTCCACAGCGAGACTCCGGTCCCGAGCTGTGGCAGCAACTGGGCCTCTGCGCCCGAAAGGCCCAGCAGCTCGGCGGAACGCTCGACCTCTGCCTGGGGTTGCGCGTAGGTGACCACGGTCTCGGAGTCGGCCAGGAGCCCCTGAGCGAGCTTCACTGCTTCGGAGCCGTTCGCTCCGGCGGAAGAGAGGT
>JBOGGT010000052.1:0-9630 GCA_050744225.1 Acidimicrobiales bacterium
GCCCCGCCCCGCCCCGCTGGTTCCGCCGCCCCGCCCCGCCCCGCTGGCACGCCCCGCCCCGGTGTGCCTGGCCAAGCCGGCGAGGCGGGTGATCCCGCCGCGGCCGGGACGGTCCGGCTCGGGCGCGAGCCCGGCGCGGGCGGCCAATCCAGTACTGGTGGCCACCTTGGCCCCGGTGGTCATTGCCGCCAGGCCCGCCCGCCTGGCTACAGAGCGCAGCCCGAAGTCCTCGCCCGATGCCGCCTTGGTTACCAGACTCGCAATCCCAGTCCCACCCACCAACGCCGCCCGCCTGCCGAGGTCGACCAGCCCAGGGGCTCGTGTCCCGGGCAGCACAGCGAGGCTGGTTTCCGACCGGGAGGACAAGACCTTGTCCACCGGCGACAGCTCGACAGGATCAGGCGACTCTGGCTTGTCGGGAGCAGCCGACCCCATCTCCGCGGCGAGCGCCTCTATGTGGTCGGCCCACACTCCGGTGGCGTTGACCACCACAGACGCGCGTACCTCGATGGGCGTGGCGCACCCCTCTACCGCGAGGCGCACCCCGGTGACCTGGCCTCGCGGATCTCCCAGCAGCGAGGTGACGGTCACGTAGTTGGCGACAACCGCTCCCAGCTCGGCTGCCGTGCGTGCCACTGCCAGGGTCAGTCGAGCGTCGTCGGTACGAGCATCCCAGTAGACCAGGCCGCCCATAAGCCTCTCTGTTCGCAGGAAGCCAAGGTGGGCCTGAACCTCGGTCTCGCCGACGGTTCGGTGGCGCTGCCCGATCCGGCGTCCACCGGCGAGGTCGTAGGAGCGCAGGACGCTGGTCAGGGCGTGCGCCTTGGCCGCGTCCAGCTTGCCCTTGGTTCCGAGCAGCGGGATCACAAAGGCCAGCGGCGTGACCAGGTGGGAGGCGTTGTTCAACAGGCGCTGGCGCTCGGCGAGACTCTCCACCACCAGGCCCAGCTCACCCCTTTGGAGGTAGCGCAGGCCTCCGTGAACCAGCTTGGACGAATGTCCGGAGGTGCCGGACGCCAGGTCCTTCCGTTCGACCAGCGCCACCCTCAGGCCGCGCGCAGCTGCATCCAGGGCCACGCCTGCGCCGGTGATCCCACCTCCGATGACCACCAGGTCGAACGAGTCGGTGCGCAGCTTTTCAAGGGCGGCGGAGCGATCGAAGGCGGTCGGAGAGGGGGGCATACGGCTGCTGTAATGTTAGGGGCATGCGCGGTGGTGAAGGGCTGGCCCGGCGGATATGGCCCTTGGTGCTGGCGCTGGTGGTGATCGGCTGCTACGGGGTGGTCGGATACCTTTTGCTGGGCTTCAGCGTGTCGACCGCGTTTTACGTGACCCTGCTCGCGCTGGTAGACAACGGAGCACCAGCTGGGCTGAGTCTCTCGCTGGGGGCGAAGGTGTTCACCATTACCCTGGTCCTCCTCGGGGTGGGGGTGTTCCTGGTCCTGCTCAGCCGGGTCGGCGCCGCGGTAGTCGAAGGGGCCGTGACTTTGAATGCAAAGGGGCGACGGATGCAGCGACGAGTGGAGCGCATGAGGGACCACTACATCCTCTGCGCATATGGCCGGGTGGGCCGGACAGTTGCTCGCGAGCTGGCGTCCGAGGGGGCTCAGTTTGTGGTGATCGAGGCGAGGACCGAGCTGGAGCCGGATCTCCAGCGCGACGGGGTGGCCTACCTGCTGGGGAGCCCCTCCTCGGAGGAGATGCTGGTGGAGGCCGGGATTGCCCGCGCCCGCGGGGTGATCTGCACCGTCGACTCGGACGCCGAGAACGTCTATATCACCATCATGGCCAGATCGCTCAACCCCGACGCAGCCATCGTGTCGCGCGCCGCCCAGCCCGAGTCCGCAGAGCGGCTGCGCCGGGCCGGAGCCACTCGGGTGGTCTCGCCGTACACCACCAGCGGTCGACGGATGGCGCTGCTGGCGCTGCGGCCGAGCGTGGTGGACTTTTTTGAGATCGCCGGTCGCGGTGCCTCGGACCTCCGGCTGGAGGAGCTGGTGGTCCAAGAGGGCTCGGAGCTGATCGGGCGCCCCCTTTCGGCGGTGTGCGGAGCGGCAATCCCGCTGCTGATCCGTCGAGTGGGGGGAGAGCTCTTGCCCAGCCCGGCGGGCATGGTCGTCCTGGAGGAGGGCGACGCGGTGGTGATCTATGGCGATCGCAGTGCCCTGAGGCCGATCGAGGACGAGCGCTGAGCCTGGGTGGGGCGCAGCAAGACGTGAGTGGGCACTGGGCTATAGCGTATGGGGATGGACTTTACCCTGCCTGCCGAGCTGGTCGAGTTTCAGGAGCTGATACGCGAGGTGGCCGCGGACCAGGTTGCTTGCCTGGCGGAGGAGGTCGACCGGACCGGTTCGTATCCCGAAGCGGTGTTCGAGATATTCCGCGATGTCGGGCTTCTGGGACTGTGCATCCCCGCCGAGCAGGGGGGTTCGGGTGCCGGCCTCCTGGGGCTCGCTCTGGCAATCGAGGAGGTCGCCAAGGTCTCGCTCGCCGCCGCGATGGTGCTCGAGCTGGCCCGGCTCAGCGCAGGCCCGGTGATGAGCGCGGGGACATCTGAGCAGAAGCAGGGCTACCTCGCCGGCATTGCCGACGGGAGCCAGCGGGGCGCCGTTGCACTCTACGAGCAGCGGTGCGGCTTCGATGTCTCGGGGATCCGAACCACCGCCGAGAGGGACCCTGAAGGCACTGGAGGCTGGGTCCTCAGCGGTACCAAGTGCTCAGTGGCGGGGGTCTGCCAGGCGGATTGGTTCGCGGTGTTTGCCAAGACCGACGGTGCTGAGAATCGGGCCCGAGACTCGGTAAGTGCCTTCTTGGTTGAGCGATCCCTCCCGGGGGTGAGCCTGGGCAAGCTGGATGACCGCACAGGGATCCGCGGGGTGGACAGTGGCGAACTCGTACTCGACCAGGTACGGGTTGTCGGGGACTGCGTGCTCGGAGACGTGGGTGGAGGTCTCCGGCTTGCGATGCTGGGCCTGAACCTGGCGAGCCCGCTCGCCGCCGCCCGGGCGGTTGGACTCGCCGAGGCGGCGCTCATGGCGATCGTGGAGAGCTTCACCGAGCCCGAACCCGGAACCGCCGAGCCCCAGCTCGATCCCGGAGGGGCAGGCTGGGACCAGCACCAGAACCTGCGCTGCGAGGTGGCCAGCTTGGCCGCCGACGTAGAGGCGGTCCGCCTGCTCACCTACCGCGCCGCCTGGATGGTGGACGTTGGCCAGATCGACCGGCAGTGGAGCGCGCAGCTGGCGCTGGCCAACCACCGCGCCGCGGACCTTGCGGTGGCCGCCACCGCGCTGGCGGCAAAGGTGGCCAGGGGTCCCTCAGTCGAGCGATGGGTACGCGACGCCGTCGCGCTCACCCTCCCGGCCGGGAGCGCCCAGGAGTGTCTGGAGCTGATCGCGCAGGGGGTCTATACGCGCAAGCTCTGGTGGGGTGGCCTGGAGCTGTGAGCGGCCTGCAAGACTCGGGCGGGTGGCCGCCCCTGCTGGCTCGGCTGATGGCAGGCAAGACCCTCTCGGTAGACGAGGCGGGGGCGGCCCTTGGCGACATCCTGGCCGGAGATGCCAGGCCCTCGCAGGTGGCGGCGTTTGTCACCGCTCTTCGACTGCGGGGCGAGACGGTAGAGGAGATGACCGGCCTGGTCAGGGCGATGTTCGCGCACGCCGAAACCGTGCCACTGGGGGAAGGACTGGTGGACTGTGTGGTGGACACCTGCGGGACTGGCGGCGACCGGCGCCGCTCGATCAACGTGTCGACCATCGCCGCCCTTGTTGTCGCCGGGGCCGGGGTCCCGGTCTGCAAGCACGGGGGCAGGGCGGCTTCCTCGGCCAGCGGATCCGCGGACGTCTTGGAGTCGCTCGGGGTGGTGATCGATTTGGGTCCTGCTGGGGTTGCCCGATGCGTAACCGAGGCAGGTATCGGGTTTGCATTCGCGCCCCGGTTCCACCCGGCGATGCGCCACGTGGGTCCGGTGCGCAGCGAGCTCGGAGTGGCCACGGTCTTCAACTTCTTGGGGCCCCTGGCCAACCCGGCTCGGGTGCGGCGCCAGGTGGTCGGCGTGGCCGATCCAGCCATGGCCGAGACGATGGCTGGAGTGCTGGCCGCCAATGGGGCGCTGTCGGCCATGGTCGTGTGGGGCCACGACGGCCTCGACGAGCTGTCTACGCTCGGACCGTCGAGCGTGCTGGCCCTGGGGCCGGATGGTCGGGTGCGGCGCTTCGTGGTGGACCCCGCCTCGCTCGGCCTGGCACCCGCAACCCTGGCCGACCTGTTGGGCGGGGACCCTAAGTCGAACGCGGAGGTGGTACGCCGGGTGCTCGAGGGCGCGCAGGGACCCCATGGCGACATCGTGGTCCTCAATGCTGCGGCCGGGCTGGTAGTCGCCGGGCGGGCGGAAGACCTGGCGGACGGTTTGGAACAAGCCAGGGAGGTACTCGACAGTGGCGCGGCTGCCGCAGCGCTGGAGCGCCTGGTGCGGGTTTCCAAGACGGTCGCCGGGGAGCCTGGATAGGGCCGCTGGCCACCGTCTGGCCTCTAGTCGAGCCGGCCCGCGGACCCCTGGTCGGCCGGCGCGGGACCGGCTGCGGTGCTCCCACCGGCGCCAAAAATAGTCGGCGCCGGTGGGCCACCGACCGGTCCGGGCTGAGGGCTTGGTGGGCCGAGGGTGACGTGGAGTTGCCTCGCGTTCTTGCCTTCTCAGCAAGGACTCCGTCATCTGGACGGAACTGTCCGCACAGGCCGCTTAACAGCAAGTTTAGGTCGCCGGCTTCGGGTTTGTGGGCGGTCATCTCGTCAATTCGGGGTCACCGCGGTTTACGGTCAGCGCTTTTCGAGGTGGGCCTCGGCGAGGGTGGGCTCGAACAGCTCGACCGGGTTGCCGGAGGGGTCGTCAACCAGGATCTGGCGACCGCCGACGCCCGAGACGATGTCGTTGCGAAATTGGGCCCCGGCCGTACGCAGCGCCTCCACGGTCGCCTCAAGGTCGGAAACCTCGAGCGAGAAGCGGTTCCATCCGCCGGGTTCGGGGACCGTTCCGTCGGGCATGGCCTGGCCGCCACCGGGACCGCCTCCCGGGGCGCTGAGCACGAGTCGGAGATCTCCTCGGGAAAGCATGGCGAAAGCCGGGCCTGGGTGCATGTCCTCATGGAAGCCGAGATGTTGGCAGTAGAACGCGATAGCCGCGTCCACGTCGCGGACTATGTAGCGGACGCTAACCGTTGCCATCCAGGCCTCCTTGCGTTACCTTCCCAGAGTGTACTCCTGACCCACTCCTGCGGTGCGGCCACCGCCTTGATCGGGGCGTGGCCCCGTCCCTACCGGGATCCCTGGGTGCAACGCAAGGGAGGGACTTGGGTAACGCACCCCTGACGCCGGGCCAGGATCAGCGAGGCAAGAGCGCTTGGGTAGATCGGCTCGGTCGCACCTGCCAGCTCGGCGGGGGACCACCACCTCCAGCCGGTGGTGGTGCGGGCCTCTACGTCGGTGAGTGATGTGGGGCAGACCTCGAAGCGCTCCACTTCGACCACGAAGAAGGACTCGTGCTGGAGGTATTCACGCTCCTCGAACCGGAATGCTGCATCTGACTCCCAGAGCACCGGACCTACCTCCCCGAGGCTCATCCCAGTCTCCTCGAAGACCTCACGATGAGCGGCATCCTCCAGGCTCTCTCCGTCTTCCAGACCCCCTCCGGGAGTGAGCCAGAACTGCGTGGCGGCCGGTCTGGCAGCGTCGCGGGCGGACAGCAACAGTACCGCGCCATGCTGGTCGCATAGAACAACCCGGGCTACGCTCCGTTCGATCATCCTCGGTGCTGGCGTTTCAGGCCGGGCCGAGGTCCCACATGGCTTCGAGGTCGTGGCGGCTGTAGGCCTGGAATGCGATGAGGGTGGAGGTGGCGAGGATGCCTGACAGGTTTGCCATGCGGCGGGTGACCACCTCCGCCAGCTCCTCGTGGTGGCGGACCCGGATCACCGCGACCAGGTCGGCGGTCTCGCCGGCGACCGAGTAGACCTCAGCGACTCCGTCGACGTCGGCCAGATCCTGGGCCAGATCTGCGATGCGGGCCGGCTCGGCCTCGATAAGCACGAAGGCATGGATCATCGGTCACACGCTACCGGGGGGTCGGGTCAGTGTATCGCCGAAGGGTGTTGAAAGAGGTAGTTGCGACAGCTCGCGCAAACGCTGCTGGTCTGTCGCCAACCGCCGTCCCAGCAATACATCACGTAGCCCCGTCGTCCCAGCCAGTCCACGATGTCGCAGGGTGAGTACTTGTACCGGGCCGTGTGGCGCTCCTCGATCTCGACCAGCAACGTTGGCCTGAGGGCTTCTAGGGAGTCGCGCCCGCCCTCGAGCACGGGCAGCTCTGCTCCCTCAACGTCCACCTTGACGAAATCGAGCCGCCCTATCCCGACCCTGGCGCACAGGCCATCGAGGGTGTCTACCTCGACGACCACCCGGATTTGGCCTTCGAACTCAGCGTTGGAACCCAACCCTGAACTCTTTCGCTCCAGGAATGATCGGCCCGTGACTGGCCCGTAGCGCCCGAGCGGTACACTTAGGATGGCCTCTCCAGGTTCGTCGCCGAGCGCCATTCGGTGGTAGGTGACGTTTTGACTACGCCTTGCCCGCAGCACTCGTGTCCAAACGGGGTGAGCAAAGGCCAGCGGCTCCACGCTGTGAACGCGGCCCTCAGGGCCGGCGAGCTGAGACAGCGCCACGGTGTAGAGGCCGGCCGCAGAGCCGACGTCGATGCAGACGCTTCCCGGCCGAACCAGCGCCTTCAGCCCCAGCATCTCCGTCTCCAAATAAGGCGTCCGACGAGCGAGCATCATGAGTGCTGAAGTAGTGAGGCTGGCCCGCGTGGCGCCTCTTGCTGGCTGGTGAGACGAGCGCCGGCTCCCCGATCCCGGAATCGTGGAAACCACCGTATTCCCAAACTCAGAGCAGGTCAATCTCCGAACGCGTCGTCCATGAGTCCCAGTGGGGGTGCTCCCAGCCCAAGGAGGGCGTCGTGAAAGCGGCGGTGGGAGTAGCGCAGCCCCCAGCGGGCAACGGCTTCGTCCCGGAGCCCCTGGATCGCCAGCTTGCCCCAGGTATAACGCCCATAGGTGGGGTCGTAGGCGCAGCGCTCGGCCTCCGCTGTCGCCGCCGGCCCCCGAAGGTAGGCGCGCTCCTCGAAGAGCCTCACCGCGTCCTCCGTGCGCATGGAGGACGTATGCACCCCGATCGCCACCAACAGTCGGGTGACCCGCAGCACTGCCTCCAGGTAGACGCCGATGGCGAAGCGAGGATCCGACCTGCGGAAGCCCTCCTCCACCAGGAGCTCCTCGGCGTAGTGTGCCCAACCTTCGACAAAGGCGCTCGAGAAGAGGGTGCGCCTCACCGGACTGCCAAGCCGGCGCAGGAGCTGGCCGTGGGCAAAGTGCCCCGGTGTTACCTCATGCGCAGTGATGGCCGGCAGGGTGGTAGGCGAGAAGACCGCCAGCCACTCCTCCTGCTCCTGGGCCGACCACGCCGGGTCCGGTGGGTTGACGTAATACCACGCGGGTGCCTCGGCCTCGTATGGGGCACTCCAGGACATCATTGCCATCGCCCAACGCCGCGAGGGTGGTGCCGGCCCGACCTTGCACTCGCCGCCTGGGTCGGAGATCAGGTTGTTCGCCATGGTAAAGGCGGTGATCTCGTCGATCTGGACTCTCGCCTCTGCGTAGATTGCCTCAGGGCTTGGGTGCTCGGACAGGAGCTCGGCCAAGACCTGCGAGGTGGTTTCCTCAGGGCGCAGCGCCGTGCAGGCCTCGCCCAGCAGGCCCACCAGCCTGGCGCTCTCGGCGTCAGCCTTGGACGACAGCACATCCAGGTCGACTACCGTGGCTTCGGGTTCTCCCATTAGGCGAGCGAGCAGCGCGGCCCCCAGAGCCACCTCTGGTGGCCCGTGCTGGGAAGCCGCCTCCAGGTGGTCGATCAAGCGGGAGTGCGCGGCTAACGCCTCCGGCTCTGCGTCGATTCCGACTGCCAGTCCCCGAGCGGGCCCCAGCATCGAGCTGGCTACCTGCGCCGGAACCCGGTCGAGCGATTCGATGGCCGCGGCCACAGCGTCAGGCCAGGCCGCCAGGTGGGCGCGCTTGGCGACGGCCCGAACCTCTGTCGGGGCGTAGGTGCGGTCGTAGCAGGCCAGGTCCAGGTTCGCCAGGTGGACCAGCGGGTTGCGACGGTGGTCCTCGGCTTCGCCGAACCAGGCTCGCAGGCCCGCCTCGGCGGCGGCCAGGTGGGCTTCGTCGTGGGCCTCGGGTTCGCGCGGTCCCTTGCCCAGCCGGGCGAGGCACCCAGCCACGCCTGCTGGTGAGAGGTCCTGGACCACCCCGTCGTAGTCGTGCAAGCCAGCGTATTCGCGCACCTCGGATACCGACAGGTCGCAGACCGCTCTCAACCTGGGATTCATGCTGGGCAGGATAACCGCTGGCCTGTTGCGCAAGGAAACCCAATGGCAGACCGGGAGCCCTGACCTAGGCCGGGGCCCCGGTGACCTTGGCCGGGGGCCCCGTTTCACGAATGATCCCCAGGGCAAGGGTTGGCCGGTGGTAGGCTGGTCAGGCGGTGTGGCCCCAGGGGTGGGCTACGCCGTAGGGGAGCAAGGGTTGCAGAATCTCCACGTCGTGGGAGTAACCAATGACAGGCGCAGCCTGATCCTGACCGTGAGACGCGGATCGGGCTCGGGAAGCTACGTGCTCGAGATCGATGATCACCTCCTGGGCCTGGTCAACCGGCTCGCATCCCGGACGGAACCGGTCACCTCCACCAGCCCGCCGGTGGAGGAGCCCGAACCGGATCGTGTCCGCGGCCAGCTCCGGAGTTTCCTGTCTCCGCGCGAGATCCAAGCCCGGTTGCGGGCGGGGTTCAGCATCGCCGAGGTGGCTCAGGAGGCGGGAGTCGAGGAGTCCTGGGTAGAACGCTTCGCTCCACCGGTCCTGGCTGAACGCGAGCAGGTGGTCAATCGCGGACGCGACCTTGTGTTCTCTCGGCCCCGGGCTGGTCCCTCGGCCCTGAGTCTCGGAGACTCGGTTCGCTTCAGGTTGGAGGCCCGGGGCGTGCGGCTCCTCGAGGATGCTTTCGATGGCGGATGGTCTGCCCAGCACCTGGAGTCAACCCGATGGATCCTGGGCTTTCGTTTTGACCATGATGGCGAGGAGCAGGCGGCCGAGTGGGAGGTCGACTTCTCGGAGGGCACACTGGCCGGTTTGGACAAGGCGGCGTCGGCCCTGGCCTATGTGTCGCCGGGGGACCAGTCGGGGGCACAGGACTCCGATGATGCCGCTGGCTCGGCCGGAGAGGGAACCGGTTCGTCCCGTGGTCCGGCCAACGCAGCCAAGGCCACAAGGAGCACGAAGCGACCCACATCCCGCGCTACGGCCTCGGGGACGAGCAGAGGTGCGACCGGGAGGGCCTCCGACGCGGCGAATGTTCGCCAGCGCCCGACTGCGACCAAGCCCACCGCCTCAGCAGCCAAGCCCCGACCTGCCAGGGCACCGCAGGGATCTCCGCCCGCTTCCCCGCGCGGCGCGCCTGCCCCGCGCTCCGCCCAGCGTCCCGCCCCCGCCCCAGGCGCGCCCCCCGCGACCCCACCGCGCCCCGCGTCCG
>JBOGGT010000053.1:0-4051 GCA_050744225.1 Acidimicrobiales bacterium
CTCCACCCGTCGCCGCCGCCCCATCGCCCGCCGCCGCCCCGCCCCCCGCCGCCCGACCACTGGCGGGCGATCGTGGCAGCTCCGCGGGCCAGAGTTCGCCCCACCAGACGCCCAGCCCCCTCAGCGCAGGTCCGGCTGCCATGAGCCTGACCGCAGAAGAGCTCACCAGGGCGAGCGGGTTGTCTGCCGATGGGGTGGCTGATCTTGAGAGGTACGGGCTGATTTCGGGTAGGGTCGTGGCCGGAACGCTCTACTACGACGAGGAGGCTTTCACCGTCGCCACCGCCGCCGCAGGGTTCGCCGAACACGGGATCGAGCCGCGGCACCTGCGGATGTACAAGTCTGCCGCCGAACGGGAGGGCGACCTGTACGAGCAGGTGGTGACCCCGCTTCTCAAGCAGCGCAATCCACAGGCCCATCAGCGGGCGATCTCAGACCTGGCCGAGCTCGCTCGGCTGGGTCAGCGGCTGAGGGCCTCGCTGCTCAGGGTGGCTCTCCGGGAGCACACTGGGGGTTGACCGCCCAGCCCGACCTCGGCGTGGATTGGCCACGGGATCTCGTCGACGCCAGCCAAATTCGCCAGGAGGTCGCGCGGCTGGGCAGGGAGGTATCGGCCGCCTATCCGGACGGGGTCGTGATGGTGGCGGTTCTCAAGGGCGCGGCGATGTTCTTGGCAGATCTTGTCCGGGGGATCTCTGTCTCATGCCAGATCGACTTCATCGCCATCTCGCCCTACGCCCCTGGGACGGGCCGGGTGAGGCTGCTCAAGGATCTGGACATTGACATCGTGGGCAAGGACGTGGTGCTGGTGGAGGACATCGTGGACACCGGCCTCACCCTGTCCTACCTTCTGGAGGTGCTGGGGAGGAGGGAACCACGATCACTCGAAGTCTGCGCCCTGCTCGACAAGGAGGTGCGGCGGATCGTGCCTACGAAACTCCGCTTCCGGGGCATTTGCATCGGCGACGAGTTCGCTCTCGGGTACGGCCTCGACTACGCCGAGCGGTATCGCAACCTCGATCGCATCGTTGTGGGCGACACCGTAGTGCTCCAGGCCGATCCACAAGCGTACGTCAGTCGGCTCTACGGCGGGTAGCTTGGAGCGATGGTTGAGGTGCGCCTGACAGCGGTCCGAGTCGACCTGCAGTCCAACACGCCAGTGGTTCTGCTCCAGGAGCCCGGAGGGACCCGCCGGACCCTGCCGATATTCATCGGCCCCCAGGAGGCGACCGCGATTGCCCTTGCGCTTCAGGGTCAGGCGACGCCGCGTCCCATGACGCATGACCTGATGAAGGATCTGGTCTTTGCTCTGGGAGCATCCCTTGAGCGGGTCGTGATCACCGAGCTGGTGGGGACCACGTATCACGCCGAGCTCCGACTGATCCGGGCGGGCCAGGCCATCACCGTGGACTGCCGGCCCTCGGATGCCATCGCGCTGGCGGCTCGCACAGGGACCTCTTTGCATGTCGCGGACGAGGTCATCGACTCCGAAGGAGTGGTCCTCGCCATCGAGGAGGAGGACGACGGGGCGAACCCCGATGAGATCCTGGCCGAGTTTCAGGACTTCCTGAACCAGGTCAAGCCGGAGGACTTCAGCTCCTGATCCCGCAGCGCGGCCGTCAGGTCGTTGACTTTGGCGCACCCGGCCTCTAACCTTGTGGCAGGGCCGTAAGTACCGGCCTGTGACCTGAGAAAAGGAGTGCGCGCATGAGTTCGCTGTCAGGAGTTGCCGCAGCTGGCCGGACCCACGGTGGTCCAACCGGGGAACGCATCGAAGCTTTCCGCGGACCCGATGTCTGCAAGCTGGTGGGCATTACCTACCGGCAGCTGGACTACTGGGCCAGGACAGATCTGCTCTGCCCCTCGATCTCTGCCGCGCGAGGCAGTGGGACCAGGCGAGAGTACTCCTACACCGACCTGGTCGAGCTCAAGGTGATCAAACAGCTCCTGGACGCGGGTGTGTCTCTCCAGTCGACCCGACACGCGATCGCCTGCCTCCGGGAAAACCTCGGTGCGGACCTGGCTTCGGCCAACCTGGTCCTGGCGGGTGCCGGCTCGGTGCTGGCCCGGAGCGCGGATGCCGTGGTGGACCTGGTTCGCGGAGGGCAGGGAGTGCTCAACATCGTCCCGCTGGGCGGCTTGGTCGAGGACCTGGAGGCGGCGATCAGCCAGTTCGACCCGTCCAGGGCACGCCGGGCTCGAGGCTCCGCGCCAAGCCGAGGCGCAGGGGTCGAGGCCGATCGGGCAACCGCGCCACCGGCGGTGGCCCTGGGGGGATAGGACCTGTCGTGTCGTTGCCGGACGACCCTCAAGGTCCTGGGGGTGAGAATAGGGGTGAGATGGCCCCGCACGAAAGGGTGCGTTTTGCCCACAACTCAGAGCGGCAGTTTGCCAAGCTCCTGGACTTCTATGGGGTGGCCTGGGAGTACGAGCCGGTGGAGTTCGTCCTTGAGCGCAATCGCAAGGGTGAGCCCGCCTCGGCATTCCGTCCTGATTTCTACCTTCAGGCGCACGACCTTTTCATTGAGATCACCACCCTCAACCAAAAGCTGGTCACCAAGAAGAATCGCAAGGTGAAGCGTCTGGCTGACCTCTATCCACACGTGAGGGTAAAGGTCCTCTATCAGCGAGACTACCTGAACCTCTTGGTAAAGTACGGGCTGGAGCCGCCAGATCAGATGAGCATCGGTGGTGTTGCACGAGCTGGTGAGCTGGCGGAACCGGCGTCCGCCACCGGAGGGGGGGCGGCACCCCGCTCTGGCGTGACCCCCGCCGGGGAGCTGGTCGGGATGATCGAGGTGAGGCGTTTGGTCGACCCCGATCTTCCCCACATGAGGGGCCAGGAGGCCTCCTGAGGGCCAGCCTGAAGGGGAGTCGTGGCTGGCGGTGAGCTGGCGGCAATCCAGCGGATCCGCGGGATCCTTCCTGGCGCCCCTCCCACCGGCGAGATCTGGATTGGTGACGACGCTGCTGTGGTTGGCTGCGGCCCTGGCGAGCACTTGCTCTTGGCGGTTGATGCAGTAGTCGGTGGCGTTCACGCCGACCTGGGGCTGGTCGGCCTGGACGACCTGGGGTGGAAGGCGCTGGCGGCAGCGGTTAGCGACATCGCTGCGATGGGTGGCCGGCCGGGTCATGCATTGGTGAGCGTCGTCGGGCCAGCTGAGACCGACCTGGAGCTGCTCTATCAGGGACTCTCGCAGGCTGCAAGCCGCTGGGCCTGCCCGATTGTGGGCGGGGACCTGGTGACCGCTCCGATCTTGGTGGTTTCGGTATCCGTCACCGGGATGGTGCCGGTGGGAACCCGACCGGTCTTGCGCTCAGGAGCCAACCCGGACGACCTCATATTTGTCACCGGCCCGCTTGGCGCCTCCGCTGCCGGTCTGGAGCGCCTTCGATCTGGTCGGATGGACGCGCTGGGCGAGCGCTTGGCCCTGGCCCATCGGCGCCCGTTGGCCAGGGTGGCCGAGGGATTGGCGGCGGCGAGAGCCGGGGCGACGGCGATGATCGACGTGTCTGACGGGCTGGCCACCGATCTTGGGCACCTTGTGCAAGCATCTGGCGTGGGCTTCGAGCTTGACGTTGTCCATGCGTCGTCGGGAGCGAGCGAGTCTGAGGCTCTGGGTGGGGGCGAGGACTATGAGCTGGTCTTCTCGGCGCCGGATCTCGCGGCCGTGATGAGAACGTTCGCTCTGGCTTCGATGCGCCCGCCGCTCGTGCTCGGGCGGGTCACCCCCGATGTCTCAGCTCGCAGGTTGCGTGGTGAGCAGCTCGGCCGCTTGGGGTGGGAGCACGAGTGGCGCTGAGTCCCGTGCGGAGGGGTTCGTGGCGGCGGGGTTCGTGGCGGCGGGGCTCGGTGAGGAGGGGTTCGCCGCCGTGGGGTTCGCCGCCGTGGGGTTGCCCCTTGCGCGATCCACCATGTCGGCAAGGGTGAAAGAGTCGAGGTGGGAGCGCATGTACACGCTGACCTCGGACCATACGGAGAGCAGGACGCACTGGCCCTCGTGATCGCAAGCGCCGTTCTCGTGGGGCAGGCCGAAATCGCCCGCCGCTA
>JBOGGT010000054.1:0-14642 GCA_050744225.1 Acidimicrobiales bacterium
GTGGATGCAAAAAGACCCAGGTACTGCTCCCTGACGTGTCCCTCAGACGCAGAGTGGACACCGCGGCGGTGATCGGCGCCGCACTGATTGCGGCGTCCCAGGGTCTCGGATATTCCAAGGTGGCTGACGAGGTTGACCGCCCGTTCTCCACGGTGCGGGGCTGGCTGCGCCGGGCCAAGCCCAGGGCCGCCCGGATCGAGGTCCACTTCGTCGCTTGGGGTGCAGGCTATATCCTCGGTCGCGGCGGGGTCCTCGAGCAGCGCCGGTCGGCGGCGGCGGTGCCGGTTGGCGTTCGCGTTGCGCATGATGGTAAACAGCCACGCCCTGGGGTGGGCGCCGTCGAATCGGTCGATTGCCCGGTAGGCCCGCAACAGCGTGTCTTGCACCAGGTCCTCCGCGTCGTGCTCCTGGGCGGTCATGGTCCTCGCCACGTGCAACAACACAGCCAGCTCGGGGACCACGAACCGCTCGAACTGCTGCGCACGGGCGCAGTTGCCGGCAGCGTCGGGGCTCTCCATCAGGCAGTCACCACCTGGTTGCATCGTCCACGATTGAGGAACCCTCCCAATGCGCGGTACCTTCCAACCGCTCCGCCTCAACCCCGCCAAAAAACAGGTTTACCTTCCAGCTACTGGAAGCTATATGCTGTTCGGTAGACCGTCGAATAGGAGGGTTGTGCCGTGAAAGAGCTGGTATTGAAGGTGACCGGGATGGACTGCCGGGACTGCGAGGAGCGCATCGAACGCCTCTTGGCCAAGGTCGACGGGGTGCGGAGGGTCGCCGCCGACCACCGCGCCGACCGGGTCAGGGTAGTGCTCGACGACCCGGGGGCGGCGGCGACGGTGCGCTCGGGCATCACCAAAGCCGGATTTGAGGTGAGATCGTGAGCTCCCTCACCGTCGACCAGGGGGAGGGCTCCACTCCCGGCTACTGGGCCGAGGACCTGAGCGGGAACCGAGCAAGATTTCGCGTCAAGATCGGTGGCCTTCACTGCTCGCTGTGCACCGGCACCATCGAGCGCAGCATCGGCAAGGCCGACGGGGTGGACAAGGTGGCCGTCAGCCTGACCCACGAGCAGGCCCTCGTGGACTACGACCCGGCCCGGGTCAGCCCCGAGGAGCTGGTTGCCACGCTGCGTGACCTCGGCTACACCATCTGGGACCCGCGCAAGACGCGCCCGTACGAGGAGGAGGAGGCGGAACTGGTGGCCGAGGCCCGGCGCCTGGTCGTGGCCATCGGGGCGAGCCTGGTGGCTGTGGCCCTGATAGCGAACCTGGCCAACCCCCTCGCGTACGCCATCGTCGCGCTGGTGGGAGGCTTCTTGGTGGCGGCGAGCTACCTGGTGCTGCGAGGCCAGGGCGCTCGGGTCGCCGTCGCCGGCACCCTGGCCGGATTGGTCGTCGGCGCCGGCGCCCTGGCCGCCAACGCCACCGGCGCGGCCCGTGGAGCCACCCCTTACGTGGTGGGGGCGCTGGGCTTGGCGGTGGTGTTGGGACTGGCAAACCACATCTTGTGGATGGCCGTCCAGTCGCTCCGTCGAGGCATCTTGAACCAGCACGTGATGCTCGAAGCCGGGGCTTTTGCCGGCCTGGCCGGTGGGGCCCTGGGCCTGGCCGCTCGCTACCAAGGCTTCCCCACGGCGGAGTTCTTCGCGGTGTCGGTGCTGGTGGTCAACTACCACATCTTCTCCGAATGGCTGTCGTTGCTGGTAAAGACGCGCAGCTCCCAGGCCGTCAAGGCCCTGCTGGACCTACAGCCCGACACCGCCCGGTGCATCAGGGGCGGGGCCGAGGTCGAGGTTGCCCTGGCCGAGGTCGGGCTGGGCGAGCTGGTCCGGGTCCGCCCCGGCGAGCGAATCCCGGTCGACGGCACCGTCGTCGAGGGCCATTCGGTGGTGGACCAGTCGCTCGTCACCGGCGAACCCGTCCCGGTGGACGCGGTGGTCGGCGATACCGTGACCGGCGGGTCGATCAACTCGACCGGGACCCTGGTCGTGAGGGTGAGCGCGGTTGGCGACGAGTCCTTCCTGGCCCAGGTGGTGCGCCAGGTCGAAGATGCCAGGGCGTTGAAGCCGGGCATCTTGCAACTGGTGGACCGCATCCTGCGGGTCTATACACCCGCAGTATTGTCGATCTCCGCCCTGTCCCTGCTCGGGTGGGTCCTCGGCAGCTGGGCGGCCACCGGGGCCCTCGACGTCGAACGGGCGGTGTTCGCCGCCCTGTCGGTCCTGGTCATGGGCTACCCGTGCGCCGTGGGGATCGCGGCACCCCTCTCGATCGTGCGGGGGGCGGGCGAGGCCGCCGAGGACGGCATCCTCATGCGCACCGGTGAGGCCTTCCAAACCTTGCGCTCGGTGAGCACCATGGTGCTGGACAAGACCGGGACCCTCACCGAGGGCCGCCCGGGGCTGCGCGAGGTCCTCACCGCAGACGGGGCCACCCCCGACGAGGTCATCGCTCTGGCCGCAGCGGCCGAGGCCTCCTCGGAGCACCCCCTGGGCAGGGCAATCGTGGACGCCGCTTTGGACGCCGAGCTGGCCGTGGCGCCCAGCGAGGGCTTCGAGTCCCTCACCGGCCAGGGGGTCCGAGCCCAGGTCAACGGGCGCCAGGTGGTGGTCGGTAGATCCTCGCTGCTCGCGAGCGAGGGCATCGACATCGCTTCCCTCGCCCAGCGCATGGAGGCCCTGGAAGCAGCGGGGCGCACGGTGGTCGGCGTCGCAGCCGACGGCGTGGCACTCGGGGCACTCGCGCTAGGCGACGAGCTGCGCGCCGACTCGGCCGCGGCGGTTGCCCAGATGAGGTCGGCCGGGCTTCACCTGGTCCTGGTCACCGGCGACAACCCGGGGGTGGCGGCCAGGGTGGCGGCCCAGGTCGGCATCGAGGCGGTGCACGCCGGAGTGCTGCCCGGAGACAAGGCCGAGATCGTGCGGGGCCTGCAGCGCCAGGGGTCGGTCGGCATGGTCGGCGACGGCATCAACGACGCCCCTGCCCTCATGCAGGCCAACGTGGGCCTGGCCATGGGCGCCGGCACCGACATCGCCATGGAGTCGGCGGACATCATCATCCTGTCCAACCGGCTGAGCTCGGTTATGGTGGCCCGGGACATCTCCGGGCGCTCCTACCGCAAGACCCGCCAGAACGTCGCCCTGGCATTCGCCTTCAACGGTCTCGGCATCCCCGCGGCTGCCACCGGCCTGCTGGACCCCGTGTGGGCGATGGCAGCAATGGCCGTGAGCGTGACCGTCATCTTCGCCAACTCCTTGTGGGGACGGCCGGCCCTGCTGTTCGAAGCGGTCCGCAGCGTCGGCCACCGTGTCGAGCGGCCCAACCCCGGGCCAGCCGACACCGGGCCAGCTGAGGCCGGGCCAGCTGAGGCCGCTGGAGCCGAGGTGGCCTCGTGAGGATCGGAGCGCTGGCCGACGCGGTGGGGGTGAACCCCAAGACCGTGCGCTACTACGAGGACATCGGGCTGCTGCCTAAACCCGAGCGGACAGCTTCGGGCTACCGGGACTACACCGAAGTGGACCAGGGCCGACTCGCGTTCGTCAAGACCGCCCAGCACCTCGGGCTCTCCCTGGCCGATATCCGCGAGATCCTGGCGCTGCGCGACCGGGGCGAAGCCCCTTGCGCCTTTGTTCTCGACGTGCTCGAACGCCAGGAGGTCGAGGTGGACCGGCGTATCGCAGAGCTCCAGGTCCTACGAGCCGAGCTGTCTGCCCTCAAGACCCAGGCCGATCAGATGCCGCAGGCTGGGGCCAGTTACTGTCCGGTTATCGAGCACGCCATCGCCGGGGCCGACGACGGTGGGCGGGGCGTGGCCCAGACTTGAACGAGCATCGGTATCGTGCCTCCCCGTTGCTGGCGCATGCGGGCCCAAGCCGGCGTACTTTGGTAGCTTTGAGACGAAAAACGTTACGAAACTACCAAGGTTGACTCAACTAAGGACCGGAAAACCCGTGGTCGCACCGGAGCGCATCACGTTCCCTCAAGGTCTTTAGCTGGCAGTCAGTGCCGGCGAGCCTCCAGGAAGGATCGCTCGGGGAGGTTGGAGGTGCGGGCGATGGCATGGTCATAAGCGGCGGCCGCCTCCTCCGTGCGGCCGAGCCGGCGCAGCAGGTCGGCCCGGGTGGCATGGAACAGGTGGTAGGAGTCCAGGTCGAGGCCGTCCACCAGCCCCAGCGCGGCCGCTGGCCCGTTCACCTCGGCCACCGCCACGCAGCGGTTGAGGGCCACCACCGGGGTCGGGTTCAACGCCAGCAGCTGGTCGTAGAGGGCGAGGACCTGGGCCCAGTCCGTCTGGGCGGCCACCGGGGCGTCGCTGTGAACTGCGTTGATCGCCGCCTGCAGCTGGTACGGCCCGGGGAGGTTCCGGCGCAGGCAAGCCCTCACCAGGGCCTGGCCCTCGGCCACCAGGGCCTGGTCCCAAAGCGAGCGGTCCTGGTCCGAAAGCACCACCAGGCACCCGCCTGGGCCGGTGCGGGCCAAGCGTCGTGACTCGGCGAGGACCAGCAGGGCAACCAGGCCCATGACCTCGGGCTCATCCGGCATCAGCTCGCCGAGCAGCCGAGCCAGGCGGATCGCCTCGGCGCACAGCTCCGAGCGGACCAGCGCGGCCCCGGCCGCGGCGGCGTAGCCCTCGTTGAACAGCAGGTACACCACACCCAGCACAGCTGGGAGGCGATCGGGGAGCTCGGCGTCGCCGGGCACCCGGTAGGCGATGCCCGCATCTCGGATCTTGGCCTTGGCCCGGACCAGGCGCTGAGCCATCGTGGCTTCCGGCACCAGGAACGCCCGGGCAATCTCGCCGGTCCGCAGGCCCGCCACCAGCCGAAGGGTGAGGGCCAGCTGGGCCTCGGAGGCCAGGGCAGGGTGGCAGCAGGTGAAGATCAGCCTCAATCGGTCGTCGTCCACCGGGCCCCCTTCCAGCGGCTCCCCGGCCGCATGGATCACGGTCGCGGCCACCTGGCGCCGGTGGCGGGACGACTCGCGCCGCAGGTGGTCCAGGGCCGTGTTGCGAGCGGTGGTCAGGATCCAGCCGTCCGGGTTGGGGGGCACGCCCGTCGCTGGCCAGCGCTCGGCGGCCACCGCGAAAGCCTCCTGGACCACCTCGTCGGCGACGTCGATGTCGCCAAAGAGGCGCACCAGGTTGGCGACCGCTGCCCCCGATCCCGCCCGGAAGGCCGCCTCGATGGCGCTGGCGGGCAAGCCCGGCACGGCTCAGGCCTCCGGGATCTCCTGGAAGGGCCGAACCTCAACCGGGCCGCAAATGGCAGAGCACTTGGCCGCCCACGCGAGGGCCGCGTCGAGGTCTGCGGCCTCGATGACCCAAAGGCCTTGATGATCCAAAAGCCGGCCAGCTGCTCCTTGGTCTCCGCGAACGGCCCGTCGGTGGTCACCACCCGGCCATCCTTGGAGCGGACCACGGTGGCGATGGACGCCGGGTGCAGCCCACCGGCGAACACCCAGGCCCCCGCCGAGCGGATCTCTTCGTTCACGACATCCACGGCCTTGTAGGACCTTTGCATCTCCTCCTCGGTGGGGGCAGGCTCGCCCTCGACCATGTGCACAGCCAGTAGGTACTGCTTCATCTCGGGGCTCCTTTCGAGCGGGCCGGCAGATCCGACCTCACCCATACTTACGAACTGGACCCGGCGAGATCGACACCCTTTGAAGGAATTTTGCTCCGCTCGCCACGCCGCCCCATCCACTCACGACCTGCGGCGGCTCACCGGGCTCGGCGAGGGCGAAAGCGCTACGTGAGGAGGTCGTCGAGGGAGATGCGAACCGGGAAGGGCCAGTCGGTGGCGAAGTCCCCCTTGCTCAGGTCGGCCTCGGTCACGTAGCGCCCATCAGTGAGCCGCAGCGCCAGGATCGACGCTTCGCGCGGGTCCACCATCCAGTAGGCAGGGACTCCCAGGGACGCGTACAGCTCTCGCTTGAGGGTACGATCCACCGAGACGTTGGAAGGCGACAGCACCTCCACCACCAGCAAGGGCGTGGCCGATGAAGCCAGACGAGCGTCGGGGTCATAGTCCTGACGGCGGATGACCATCACATCCGGCTGGACGCAGCCCCCATCGGGGAGGTGCCAGTCGAACGGGGCAGCCAGCACCACCGTGTCAGGGGTGCGCGCCAGCCTGAGGGCTTGCGCGATCGACAAGCTCGATAGCTGGTGCCTTCCGATCGGCGACGGGGTCACGATCAGGCTCCCCCCTATGACCTCACGCCGGCACCCATCGTCCGGGATGTCGTCGAGGTCCTCGTAGGTGAAGCCCTGCGGCCCCATTGCGGTGGCGATGGTGGTGGACATCGGAGCCGAGCCTAACTCTGTCGTGTTCATCGGAGCCAGTTTAGGATCATCACGGTTGGTGGAAAAATGGCGGCGTCAGGACGGAGGGACGTGCAGCTGCACCGGAAGTCTCGGATGCCGGGAATGGACCCGGCAGGCGGGTTCCTGGCCCGAGGGGCCATCGCCGGGCTGGTCGCGAGGCTGACGTTCATGGTGGCAACCATGGTCATGGTCCTCGCCACGTGCAACGACACAGCCAGCTCGGGAACCACGAACTGCTCGAAGCGCAGGTCACGCTGGCCTTCGCTCGACACCTCGGCCCGGTCCATCAGGGCGACCGCCTGGCTAACCGGAAGGCCAGGTAGGCGGCTAGAGCGACAACGTCGAGGAGCCAGCTCACCGGCACGTGACCGGTCGCATCGGCGGCAAAGCTGGCTGCGATCACCGCACATACCACCACCCACTGGGCCACCCGCTCTGCCGGCCACACTGGCCCGCCGACCGACGCCGCCCGCTCAGGGTCGATCGCGCTGGGTGCCGCCTTGTCTGCCAGCTCCACCACCGCCGATGCTGTGGGGTTGACCAGGTACTGACCGCCTACGGCGACCGTAGGCACGGTCTCGTTGCCGCCAGCCGCCTGGCGTACCTCGGCGGCCGCGGCGGGGTCTTTCCATATGTTGACCTCGGTGGTCGTTACACCGAGCCTTCGCAGGCGCCAGCGCAGGTTGGCACAGTAGGGGCAACCCGGACGCCAATACACCTTGACTCCCGAGTCGCCGCTTGCCTCGTCGCCCACGGATGAGGAACCCACCGAGGGCTTGTTCCATTCCAAGACTCGTCTACCTGCGGGTAGCGATGAGTATGCCGATATTGGAAACGGCAAATGGGACCATGTAGGTCAAGCCGGTCTTCAGCCACACCACCGTGGTGGCCTGGCCGGCCACGACCACGTTGAGCTGGTTGATTGCAAACAGGACGGTGCCGACGACCACCGCGGTGGCTGAGGTCCGGCGCAGGTGGACTGGGTGACTGAGCACGTGAAATGCCTGCCGCCATCCCCGCCAGGTCCACCGGTCTTGGGCTTGCATGATCACAGCCAGGAACCCACTCCGCCCGGATTTGATTCCCACAGGCGCGGAATAGGTCCAGGCTCTGGCGGGTTCCTCACCCACCACTCATCGTCCCCCCACGCCGCCAGGAGGCAGACCCGTGACCCCAGCACCATCCCACCAGGCGGCGCCTAGGCGCGCAGGCGCAACCAAAGCCCACCTGCTGGGCGACGACCCCGGAGGCCTCCTGGCCCGCGGCGCTGTCGCCGGGCTGGTCGCGGGGCTGGCGTTCATGGTGGCAACCATGTACTTCGCCGACTACTCCGGCAAGCCCACCGTGGCACCGTTCATCGCCATCTCGACAATCTTCCACGGCACGGCCAAACCCGTGATGACCCCCGCAGCGCTTCCCGTCGAAGTCGTCACCGGTGTGATCTTGCACTTCGCGCTCGCCATCAGCTTCGGGGTCGGCTTCGCGATCGTCTCCCGCTTCGTGCGAAACCGGATCCAACTCGTCGGTGCCGGCCTGGTCTACGGAACCTTGCTGTGGGTGCTGAACTTCGAGATCCTCGGCCGGACCGTGTTTCCTTTCTTCTCCAACCCGCACGGACCTAACGTCGTGTTTCAAGGGATCATCCATCCATTCATCTACGGACTCTTCCTCGTCCCGTTCTTCGTGAAGCTGCTCCCCTCCCGGTCCTGACCGGTCCTACAGGTCCGTATCAACCAGGCGCTCGGCCTTGATCTGGTGGGAACCCTCGCTCGTCAGGCACTGCCCGGTTGCCAGGTCGAACTGCCAGCCGTGCAGCTGGCAGCTCAGCACGCCGTCCTCGACGCATCCGAAGACCGACAGGTCTGCCTGGAGGTGGGGGCAGTAGCGCTGGATGCGCCAGCCGTCAATCTGGCACCACCCGTCCTCGGGCGACCGATGCCGCCGTGAGCTGGCCTCCCCTGGGGCGGAAAGCGCGGCTCCAGCGCCCGCTCGGTTCTCGGCCCAGGCCATGCGCTCCACCGACAAGCACTTGAAAAATGCATATATGTGCTCGTTATACGGCCCTTCCCGCTGGGCGGTGAAGCGCATGGATAAGAACAAGCCGTTCACCCAGTCCTCGCAACGGTCTGCAACGCTGGCCAGGAACGGGCCGGGCTCGAAGTCGAACGAGTACGAGCAGGCTTCGCCGTCGTGTGCACGAACCTGTCGGGCCGGGAAGTCCAAAACCACAGCCAGCTCACCAGCTTGCAACAGAACGGGCTCGCCAACCCCTGAGCAGATGTGGTCGGCCATCGCCAGCAGTGGCTCCCACCATTCCTGGAGGATGCCCACCACATCCCCACCCAGCGCGGGGTCGGCCTCGCCGGAGGGCCAAGCATCCCTCGCCGCCTGGATGGCTGGCCGGCACCGCGCTTGGTATGCCTCCAAGTAGGCGCGTTTGTCGGTGAAGGGGGCCAAGGCCTGCTCGTCCGGAGCCGGGTGGCTCAGCTCGCAGCCGCCGCTCGACAAGGTGACGACGCTACCCGGCACCAACAAGCGACCGCCACCGGTGTCGTGGGTGCTGAGGTAGTCCAGCAGGACCGTCTGGTCCGGGAACGGGTTCGACTCGTCGCAGTCGAAGTCGTTGTGGGCGAACAGCGAGTCGTCCAGGAAACACGGTGGCCCGGCAGAGGGGAACACGAACCTCGCCCCCACATCCTGCGCGAAGCGCAACGCTCGGTCCATCCCACGGACCCTCTTCTCGCGGCCCAGCTCCGCCTTCGCGCGCGCGCCCATCTCGTAGACCACCGGGTACCAGATCGCCCCTGAGAACTGCAGGAAGTGGGCGTCATAGGGTCCGAACCCACGTATCGCTTCGAGATTCCGGGGCCGAGCGTCGTTCTGGTTCAGCAGCCGGGCCGAGCCGTCGTCGACCGCGAGGGCGGAGTCTCCAAGGGGTCCGTCAGAGGTGGAGACCTCCAGCACCCCCATCACGCTCAGGCCGTCCAAATCCAGGGGATCGCGGTCGGGAAGGACCTCGAAGCGGGCGAAGCCGAGGGACGCCAACTCCCGGCGGAGGTCGGGCACCGGGAAGGCCGGCAGCAGGACGGTGGCGGCCCGGGACACATTCTCCCTCAGGAACTCCCGGTCAAAATGGTCCCGGTGGAGGTGGGACACGTACAGGTAGTCGGGATGCGCGATTACCTCCGGCGCGATGTGCTCGTTGCTCGGGAAAACGGGAACCACGACGCAAAGAAGGCAGGGTTGAACCAGGGGTCGCAGAGTATGCTCCCGTGTGAGGTCTCGATGAACAGCCCGGCGTGACCTAGATACGTGACCTTCATGCACTCCCCTTGTCGGCGCCCAGCCAGCCGGCCGATGCGCGCCCGAGCTTACGGCGCTTGCCCCGGCGACTCCAAGACCGTGCGGGTTCCCGCCCTCCTCGGAGGGCTCTAGAGCGCGATACTAGCCTCTCAAGGCCCTGCGTAGCGGGTACCTGGCCCCGCGGCCGGGCCTGCTCCCGCCACCGGGGTGCCAAGGCCCCAAGTGCCTGGACTTGGGGCGCCGACCGGACCCTTGTAGAGCGCTGCGGTCGCTTCCAGCTCCGCGCTGATCCGCTCCAGGCGCTCCAGCTTAGCCCGCACCCTGGTGCGGAAAAGCTCCAAGGTCTCAAAGGCCTCCTCCAAGAGTTGGTGCTGGTCTTCGGATGCGCTGACCGAGGCCCGGGCGGTCCCAATCGTGTCCAGCTGGTTCCTTGCGGAGAGGATGCGTTGGATCTCCTCCAGTGAGTAGCCCATGACCTCTTGCAGCTCCCGGATGTGCGCCACGCGCTCGATGTCTTGCGCGCAATACCGGCGGCAACCCCCGGGGCTGTGCCCCCCGGGTGTTATAAGCCCGACCTCCTCGTAGTAGCGCAGTGTCCGATCAGAGATGCCCAGTCGCTGGGCAACCTGACCGATGGACAGCTGCGGGTCGGTCACAGCGGGCGTGCGTCGGCTTCGACCGGGGCGCCGTCGGTGACGGACGGGGTGCCGTTGGTTGCGGACGGGGCGCCGTTGGTTGTGGCCCTGTTGGGATCCAGGAGGGTCCCGTTTGCATGGGTGCCGTTGGTTGCGGACGGGGTCCCGTGGGCATGGGCGCCGTTGGCATTGACCGGGGTGCCGTTTGCCTCGGCCGGGGCGCCCGTCTTTGATCTTTCCCGGCCACCCACCGAGGCCCTCCGTTGGTCGGGGCGTCGTTAGCCGGGGTGCCGTTGGCAGGGGCGCCGTTGAGCGCCGCTGGCGCGCCCTCCGAGGAGCCAACCGGCGCGCCAATCGGGACCAGCACCGGGACCACCTCAGGCTCAGCCTCCTGGCCGGCCACTGCCCCCACTGCTAGAGCCGGCTCGTCACGGTGGATGTACTTGGCGCCGCGCAGCCAGGACGCAGCCGCTGCGATCAGTGACGCGACCACAGCGAAGTCCAAGGCGGTCCGCAGGCCCTTCATGAACGGTGGGGCAATCAGGTGTGGGAAGAAGCTGTGCCCGGTCAAGTACGCGGCATGGGACGCGGAGAGGTGGCCCAGGACCGAGTTGCCGAGGAGCGACTGGATCGGGTTGTAGCCCAAGAAAGCAGCAAACAGGCTGCTCACCGCCGGCAGGTGCGAGATGCGGGTGGCATCCGCTGCGGGAACTCCCTGTGCGGTGAGGCCGGTGTACAGCGAGTGCGGCAGGCTGGCCGACAGCCCGATGATGATCAGGGTAAAAAAGATCCCGATCGAGAGCACCATGGCGGAGTTCTGGAAGGTCGCCGACATGCCTGCCCCTGCACCGCGCTGGTCCGAGGGAAGGCTGTTCATGATCCCGGCGCGATTCGGCGACGCGAACAAACCAGAGGCGAGGCCGTAGCCCAGCAGCAGGAGGGCAAACCAAATGTAGGAGAAGTCATAGGGCAGCGTCTGCAAGAGACCGAAGATCAGGGCCGCAACCAGCATTCCGCCAGTTGCGAACGGCCTTGCCCCGAAGCGGTCGGATAGGATTCCCGAGATCGGGCCCGCTACGAGGAATCCGACGGTGAGGGGGACCATGAATATCCCCGCCCACAGCGGGGTGGAGACATAGCTATAGCCATGTAGCGGCAGCCAGATACCCTGCAGCCAGATGATCAGGATGAACATCAACCCGCCCCGAGCCAGGCCCGCCACAAGGCTAGCAGCTAGCTACGTTGCCACCGGTGAAGGCCCGGATGCGGAACAGCTTGAGACGAAACATGGGCTGGGCCACCTTGGTCTCGATCCAGCCGAACAGGCACAGCACCGCGGCCCCGCCTATCAGGGCAGCTAGGACCTTTGGGTTGGTCCAGCCCATGGTGTTATGACCGTAGGGCAGGATGCCGTAGGTGATCCCCACCAGCACCGCGATCAAGCCGACCGCAAAGGTCACGTTCCCCCACCAGTCGATCCGTGAGGGCGCGCGCTTGCCAGTGTCGTGGAGCTTGAGGTAGGCCCAGACGGTCCCGAACAGGCCGACCGGCACCGAGACCAAGAAGATCAGGCGCCAGGAGATCGGTCCGAGCAGCCCCCCGAGGATCAGGCCCATGAAGGACCCCGCTATCGCCGCCACCGCGTTGATGCCCAGCGCCAAGCCGCGCTGGTCCTCGGGGAAGGCGTCGGTCAGGATCGCGCTCGAGTTGGCGAAGAGCAACGCTCCACCGATCCCCTGGCCGATGCGCATCACCACCAGGAACAGCGCGGCCGCGGACCCCGTCATCCAGGTCACCGACAACAGGATCGAGAACGCGGTGAACACGGCAAAGCCGAGGTTGTACATCCGCACACGGCCGAACATGTCCCCGAGGCGCCCGAAGCTGACCACCAACACGGCGGTTGCGACAAGGAAACCCATGATCATCCACAAGAAGTAAGGGGTGTTTCCCGGCGTCAGCGGGTTCAGGTTGATCCCGTTGAAGATGTCGGGCAGTGCGATCAGCACGATCGACGAGTTGATGGTCACCATCAGCACGCCGATGGTGGTGTTGGACAGGGCGATCCACTTGTAGCGCGAGCCATCGGGCGGTTGGACAGCAGTCGGTTCCGCGACAGTCAAGGGGCGCTCCTCACTTCGTTCATCGGTACAGCGACATCGTCGGTTCGTCAAAACCTGCCGTTGACGTTAGCAGCTGCAGTCGGCGCCCGGCGCGCTCAGGGCCAGTAAACGGGGTTCCGCTAGCTCCCCCGGCGACCGTGATCGTGAGCGCCGGTCATGGCGGAGACGGGATCGGAACTGGGGCACTAGAACTAGATGGCGCCAGTGAGCTCGAAGGCACCAGGGATAAGGGGCGGCTCCGGAAACATCTTGTCGGCATACGACAATGTAAGAAACGCATTGTGATTGGCTGGAAAGGTCTTTTCCCACGATACGGGACGGCCGATCGAGTTGTCGTTGATGCCTTGCTGCCAGCCAGTCGCCAGAGTGCGGTGGTCGTAGAAGGTAGCCACCTGCTTGACCGACAGGTCGCTGTGAAAAAGAACGACGACCGCGGGGCTGGTCCAGTGCCCGCCGGCGCCGAAGAATCCGGAATCGTAGGTGGAAGGGACTTCCTTGATCGGTCGGAGCAGGTAGGACTTGGGTGGCAGCTTCGAGAACACTGGGTCGTTTGCCAGCTCGTGCAGCCGGACGTTGCCCGGGTCTCCTCCAGGTGGCCGATAGGGTGAACAACCAGCCAATGCGAGAGCGCCCATCACGGCCACCAACAGCCCCGCCATCGCCCGGCCAGGCCGTGTGCAGCCCACCGTCCTGCCAGCTTTGCGGCGCGAGCCTGCTACGCCAGCCCAGTAAGAGCGTGGATCGCGGGCAACCAGTTTGGCTGCGATCCCGGTGACGCCCACCTCATTGACCACCGCTTCCGAGCAGCCCACCAAGACCCGAAGGACCCAGGAGCCCACCCAGGCCCGAAGGCCCCAACAGCCCAGTGCTCGGTGGCACTGATGTCGCACATGCGCTGCCAGCGGGAGCAAAGCCCGCCATGGCCACGTTATCCTCATGTGGGGTGGACTGGCCGGCGCCGATGGCGTTGAAGAAGATCAGGCCAGCGCTGGCACCGGCCTGCACGAACCCGGTGGCGCCTGATGGGACGCTGATCGTGTCTTGGATGGCGCCGGTTGGGCCAGCCACAACGTTGCCCAGGGACACCTCGCCCGAGGAGCCGAGCCCAGGCGAGGTGACGTAGATACCCACGCTGGCGCCGGGCGCGAACCCTTGGCCACTGACGCCAACGCTGGCCCCCGCCGCGAGGGTGCCTTCACAAGAGTCAGGCCCCGCGGTGGTTGGGGTCAGGGTGAGGGTATCGATCTGGACCTGGGGGGCTGGTTGGGTAGCAGAGGTGGCGAGCTGGGGCGTGAAAGGCGACGGGTTGGTTGGAAAGCCATCGGGCGTGCGTGAGGGGTCATTGTTGATGAAGCTCTCGAAGTCAGTCGCGTAGCCATCGGCTTGGCCGTATCTGTTCGGGTGGAACGAGCCAATGATCGGCAAGGCCCCGATGCGGCATCGGCCAAAGAGCATGAACGTACATGATTGGCTGCCGCCGGTTCCCGAGGCGATGCTCAACCCGTGGATCCAGGCCCCCTTGTTGCCGCATACACCGTGACCACCAAACACGGCGCGGGGATCGATGAAGTTGACTCCCGCTTGGTTGGCAGCCTGTTTGACCACGCCGTCCAGCTGTCTGGCGGCTTTGTTCAAGAAGCTCTGGTCGGCCGGAGTTAGAAGAGGCCTCAGCAGGAGGCAGCTCTGGCCCTTGAACAACGCGGTGTACCCGTAGTCCTTGGTCGGGAACAGCATCGGGTATCCGGCCGCGATCACCGATGTGTCAGGCTTGCTGACCTGGCCGAGGACCGCAGAGTCGGTATGTTGGAGGACAGGGACGAGCTTGGCGATCCGCGAGGTCACCGATTGGCGGAAGGTGGCTGAGTCCACGCAGCTCGGGTCGCGGGTCCCGAAGCCGAACAGTGACTCAACGGGTCCGATTATTGGATTCAGATGGGAGGCACTCCCTGCCAGCCGTTGTTCGATACAAGTCTTGAGTGTCGGCGAGAACCCGGCGTCGTTACCACCGGTGGTGAAGGTGACCAGGGCGTCGCCGGGATTGGCGTCCGGATGGGCTGCTGTCGGGTCTTTCAGCTGAGGGGCTCGTGGTCGTACGGCTTCGTCGTGATGTTGTCGGCGCTGGAACCGGAGCAGGCGATGAAGTCCAGGTGGAGGCCAAAGGTGGTGGCGACAAGATTCGCATAGGCCGCCTTGGATCGATGGCAGAAGTCGCTCGGGCCGTTGGTGCCTGCCTCGAACCGTGGGTTGCCCT
>JBOGGT010000055.1:0-39594 GCA_050744225.1 Acidimicrobiales bacterium
CGTTCCCCGCCGGAACCTCCAGGATCGCGGTCTGCACCTCGGCCACGTGCTCGGCGCAGGCGTCCGCGTCCGCTGCCTCCAGGTTGAGCCGGAGCAATGCCTCGGTGTTGGAAGGCCTCACGTTGAACCACCAGTCGCCGAAGTCGGCGGTGAGGCCATCGAGGCGGTCCACCACCGCCGGTCGGCCCCCGATCGACCCGGAGCGCGCCGCTGCCTCCACCGCGTCGATCACGCCAGCCGTGTCGGCGACGACGGTATTGATCTCCCCTGAGTCGGCGTAGCGCTCCCGCAGGGGGGCCAGCAGCTCCGACAGCGGCACACCGGCCTCCGACATCAGGCCGAGGACCACCATCGCGGCGATCAGCCCGGAGTCGGCGCGGTAGTTGTCCCGGAAGTAATAATGACCCGAGTGCTCGCCCCCGAAGAGCGCTCCGCTCTCGGCCATCACCGCCTTGATAAAGGAGTGCCCCACCCGGGTCCGCACCGCGATCCCCCCCGCTTCGGCGATTACCTCGGGGACGACCCGCGAGCAGATCAGGTTGTACAACACAGTGGCTCCGGGGTTCTTGGCCAGCATCGCCCGGGCCACCAGCGCGGTGGTCAGCGATCCGGAGACCGTGGCCCCCCGCTCGTCGACCAGGAACACCCGGTCGGCGTCGCCGTCGAAGGCGAGCCCGACGTCCGCACCCGACGCCAGCACCCGCGCGGACAGGTCCACCAGGTTCGCCGGCTGGATCGGGTCCGCGGGGTGGTTGGGGAAGCTCCCGTCCAGCTCTGGGTACATGACCTCCAGGCTCACCGGCAGCGGCCCGAAGACCGCGGGCACCACCAGCCCGCCCATCCCGTTGGCGGTGTCGGCCACCACAGACAGCGGCGCCAGGGAGCCGACGTCGACAAAGCTGCGCACGTGGTTGGCAAACTCATCCAGCAGGTCACGCTTCTCGACGGTGCCCCGAGGGCCAGGCCCCGGAGGCGCCTGCGAAGACAGGGCCATCTCCGCGATCTCGCCCAGCCCGGTGTCCGCCCCGATCGGGCTGGCCCCGGCCAGGCACATCTTGATCCCGTTGTAGCGGGCTGGGTTGTGCGAGGCGGTGAACATCGCCCCCGGTGCCCCAAGCAGGCCGGAGGCGAAGTACAACAGGTCGGTCGACGCCAGGCCGACGTCGATCACCGACGCCCCCTGTGAAGTGGCCCCCTCGACGAAGGCCTCCGACAGCTCCACCCCCGAGGTGCGCATGTCACGGCCCACCACCACCCGCTCGGCGCCGCTGAAACGGGCGAATGCCGCCCCCACCGCCCGGCACAGCTCGGCGTCCAGCTCGTCGGGCACGGTCCCGCGCACGTCGTAGGCTTTGAACACAGATCGGTCCCCAGGCATCTGGACCGCGAGCCTAGTTCAGCAAAAAGCCCTTGAGTAATCTTCCTCGGCGCTACCCGACCGCCGCCTCCACCCCCGCCACCTCCGCCCCCGGCTCGGGCTCCGTGCTCAGCTCCCCCGGCGGTTCAGGCCGGCGCGGAGCGGGCATTGGCACCGGTCCTCGCCAGGCCATCCACGCGGCTCCCGCCAGTCCGGCGATGGTGAACGCCAGCCCGATCCAGTCCGCCCCGCTCCGTCCGTAGGTGAGGGTGACGTGGTGGGAGGTGGGGACCACCACCATCTCGTTCGGGGCCACCCGGTAGGGACCGGTCGCACCGCTCGCCTGCCAGTTGGGGAAGTAGGACGTCTTGACCAACACGGGGCTGCCGAGGCGGGTGACGTCGAAGCTGATGGTGTCGTCCGTGTTGACGATCTTGCTCACCGCAGTCGGGGTGACCGCAGTTACGGGCGGATTCGGGTCGTATGCCGCCGCCCGTGCCCAGGATGAAGGGCCGGAGGCCGCCAGCGCGACGCTCCACTTGGAGGGGTCGTTGTACCAGTTCAGGGAGGCTTTCAGCCAGGCCTGGGAGCTGGAGGCCTTGATGCCGGTCATAACCACCGGTTGGGTGTCCAGCGCGGTGACGGTGGTCGAGTCGGCGACCAGGTAGACATCCCAGGTCCGGTCGATGGATGAACCGTTGACCACGGTGGGCCAGGGCCCGGTCTTGTCGATAAGGGTGAGCGCCGGGTCCGCATTGGCCTGGGCCTCCGCCGCGGGGGTGAATGCCATGTAGTACTTGACCCCGAGCAGCTGGAGGTGCTGGACGCCCAGCGCGACATCGAGCGAGCCGTAGGGCAGGCCGGTCTCGGCCTCGGAGGGGGTCTGGGACAGCTCCGCCTGGTTGATGAAGTGGTACGGCGTGGTGGCCGAGGACTCGAACAGGAGCCCCTCCATCGAGTCGATGCAGCCGTGGGTCCAGTAGGGCAGGAGCATCAGCGCCTCGGGCGTCCCCAGGTCGTTCAGCTCCGGGCCGTACTCCCACATCGCCCGGCCGCAACCGTACTTGGCGCCCATCGCGGCCATGGTGGTGTTGATTGCGTGGTACTCCGGCCAGGTGGTCTTGCCCTGGTACCCGGTGTAGTTCCAGTTGATCCAGCCGGGCAGGAAGCTGGTGGTCGTGCTGATCGGCATCCAGGAGATGTTCAGTGGCACCGCAACCAGGGCCGCTACCCCGATCCAGGCCACCACGGGCGCCAGCAACGCCGCCAGCGGCCTGGCGCGGGTGAAGGTGCGGAGGTCCGGCACCACTCTGGCGGACCGGAAGGGGTACTCGGGCCATTTATCTGCGAGCTCGGGGAGCTTGGGGGCGCCGAGCGGCCAACCGGGGCAAAGGTGCGCCTCCAGCTCCGGACGCCAGACCTGAACCCGGCGGCCCAGCTTGGCAAACGGCGCGAGCGGGGTGGCACCGCCGAGCGGGGCGCCCTGGGCAAGGGCGGCCCACAGGTCGATCGCCGGCATCGCCAGCTCAGGCTCTGCCGTGGCAAGGAGCACCGCGGCGACGAATGCCTCCTTCAGCTCGTACGCGCGGTCCAGGTCAGGGTCGAGTGCAAGTACCACCCGGACCTGCTCTCGCGCCTGTGATCCCCACTCGGTCGGGTCGGACATCAGGTCAGCCCGGTCCCTCGCGAGGCCCGGGTGGGCATCGGCGACCGCACGGGCCAGCTCCGGTTGGTCCGCAAGCCGATCACTGACCCTGGCCTCGGCGGCGCTCAGGGCGCCGAGCACCGCCTTGCCCAGGTCGTTCGCGCTCTCGCTACCCGCCCGCCACCACGCCCAGCCCTCGGCGGCGAGGATGGCTAACTCGGCGGCTCCCGCCGCGGCCAGTAGGTAGACGCAGAGGATCCAGAAGGGCAAAAACCTGGCGTTGTACAGGCTGGCCACCGGATCCAGGATCAACAGCGCGGCGGCGACGCATGCCATCATGAACAAGATGGTGCCGAGCCTTCGCCTCCGGACCAACGAGATGACCGTGCCGATCCCACCCAGGACCACCGCCCACAACAGCTCGGTGGGGAACATGCTGGCCCCGAAGGTGGTGAGGCGCGAGAACCCGAGCGAAGAGGTGTAGCCGATGTCGGCGATGAACGGCACCGCCCAGAATCCGATGATCGCCAGCCCCGCGGCTCCCGCGGACACCGACCACCACAGCCTGCGCCGATCCAGTCGGGCGAGGGTGATGATCAGCGCGACAACGCCCACGAAGATGGCCGGGATGATGTGGCACAGTGCGGTCACCGCCAGCAGCACCGCGGCCAGCCCGCGCCGGCGGCCGGTATCGAGACCGCGGATTACCACGCCCAGGAAGATGAGCCCAAAGGCCAGGCTGAGGGTGTAGGAGTACTCCCCGGCCAGTGTGGACGCCAGGTTCCCCCCGTAGATCTGGTAGCTGGTGTCGAACAGGAAGGGAAGGGTGAAGATCGCCAGGCACTCAGGACCGGGCCGACGCATACCGGCCAGCCGGCCGAAGGCGTAGGCAGCTACCGGGAGCAGTAGCGAGCCGGCCACTGTGATCAGCTTGAAGGCCACGGTGTAGGGCATGACCAGGTTGAGGATGGCAACGAACACCGCGGGCAAGGGGAAGTAGAAGGTGTACTGGGGAAACCCGTCGTACCACCACGGGCTCCAGCCGGTGAGGCGGAGGTGGCCCAGGATCCCGTGCTCGAAGTAGTAGGGCAGGCCCACTTGCGAACCGGTGTCCCCCCCGGCCACCGTGGTGTTGGCGAACAGTAGTGAGGGGTGCAGCTGGGCGAGGGTAAACCCCATGACCCCGACGACCACCAGGAACGAGACGACCGAAACCGCGCTGGGCCGGCGCAGTTGGCCGAGGTGCAGGCTCGTGTTGCGGATCACTGGGCGGTGCATCCGCCAATCCTGCCGCACCTGCGGGCGGGTTGCCCGTCAGGGTCACTCAGCAGGCGCGCGCCGCTGAGACCAGCTCAAGCACCCTGGGAAGGGCGGTCAGGTGCCCATCGTCGTGCCACCAACGTCCGCCACAGCTCGAGCAGGCCCGGAAGACCACCCCGTGGCTCGCCAGGTTCAGTGTTATCTCCACCAGCTTGGATCGATGACAGCTAGGGCACGTCATGGTGCACCTCCCCTTTCAACCCCAGGGCTGAGCCCTGTCTCCTCGTGGGTTGAATATCGACCCCACCGAGGCCCGACTTGAGCCCAACCGCCCAAAATGGGCCATTCGGACTATCCCGTAGTCATTTGGGCCTACCTGGCCTACCGGGGCACGACAGTGGCGATGGCAATGACGCTGGTGAGGTTGAAGACCGCATGGGCAACGATGCCGGGGCCGATGCGCCCGAGAATTCGGGCCATGGCCCCCAGGACCAGGCCAAAGACCGCCAGGCCATAGGCCAGCAGCGCCCCCTCGCCATGGGCGAATCCGAACGCCACCCCCATCACCACGATTGCCGCCACCGGGGCGAGGCGCCGGCCGAGGACCCCGAACCAGGCCTCCAGCGCACGCAGCAACAGCCCCCGAAAGAATATCTCCTCCATGATGGGTGACCCCACCACCACCACCACAGCCACGATCACGAACCCCACCCCGTGCACACTGTTGGTTAGGGTCAGCGCCTCGTGAGAAAGCTGGTGGTTCAGGTGGGGGTGCGATGACTGGAAGGGGAGGTAGAGCAGCGGAATGAGCCAGTGGATGGACACGTAGCCGACCGCTGCCCCCAGGGGGACGTCGGGCCAGAGCCGCAGTTGGATCCCGAGGTCGGCCCGCAGGTGCCGGGTACCGAACAGGCGGCTCGCCAGGAGCGCCGCACCCAGGAACCCGATCCACAGCCCCACCTCGTCCGCGACGGTTATCCCCGCGGTCATCCGGACCGGGCTGCCCCTGGACACCGGGACCTGGGTGGCCGCCGCGACCACCTCGATCAGGATCAGCGCGAGCACCGACCCGACAATGAAGCCTCCGATCGCCAGCGCGACCCCGCCGGTCCCCGCCGCAGCGTTGCGGAACGCCCTTGGGCTCGCCTGGTCGACGGTCTTCGAGTGAGGGTGCCTCACGTGAGTGTCGGCTGGCGACGGTCCTCGCGGACCCAGCCCTCGGGCGCTCGTAGCCTCTCGGCGTGCATCGGGCAGATCCCCCACACCGGGGGACCCTCCGCGCTCAGGTCATCCAGCCAGACCATGCGGGCCGCGTAGTCGTAGGTGAGGCTGGCAACCGCCGGCGCCCCGCACCCAGGACGCACGCACCGGTCGGACATCCCATCAACACTATCCTCGTGGGCCGTCCGCGAATCGAACGCAAAGCGCTTACCATAGGTGGCATGAGCCGTCAACCACCGGACTTCCGCCCCGACCGGCAAGGGGGTCCGCCCCGTCCCAACGGCCCGGGCCGTCCCGGCGGGCCAGGTCGTCCCGGCACGGGAAGCCCAGGCCCCGAGCAGAGCTGGCGCTGGGGCGTGTTGATCCTGCTGGGGCTGGTGGTCGTGGCCTTCGCGCTTACTACATTCCTAAGAGGAACGCCCAGCACCAAGATCAACTACAACACGTACCTCTCCCAGCTCTCATCCCAATCGGTCAGCAGTGCCAACGTCAACAACTCGACCGGCCAGATCACCGGCCAGCTGAAGGACGGCACGACTTACACGGTCAGCGGGCCGGCACCGATCACCAATGCCGAGGGCGCCGCCCTGACCTCCTCCAAGGCGGTGGTCAACTACAACACCCCGTCGCAGAACAGCTTCTTGACCACCATCATCTTCTACGTGATTGTCGGGGTGGTGATCCTGGGCATCTTCTGGTGGATGAGCCGCCGCGCCCAGGGCCAGATGAGCGGGATCATGTCCATCGGGCGCTCCAAGGCCAAGTTGTTCAGCACCGACCGGCCCCGGACCACCTTCGCCGACGTGGCCGGCTACGCCAGCGTCAAACAGGAGATCAGCGAGGTGGTGGAGTTCCTCAAGACCCCCGCCCGCTTCAAGGACATAGGCGCTCGAATCCCCAAGGGAGTGCTCCTGGTGGGTCCGCCAGGCACCGGCAAGACCCTGCTCGCCCGGGCAGTGGCCGGCGAGGCGGGGGTTCCGTTCATGTCGGTCTCCGGCTCGGACTTCATGGAGATGTTCGTGGGAGTGGGAGCCAGCCGGGTGCGGGACATGTTCCAGACCGCGCGCAAGCAGGCCCCGGCGATCATCTTCGTGGACGAGATCGACTCCATCGGCCGCAAGCGCGGCGCCGGGCTCGGCGGTGGCCACGACGAGCGGGAGCAGACCCTCAACCAGATGCTCTCCGAGATGGACGGCTTCGAGACCACCGAGGGCATCGTGATGATGGCCGCCACCAACCGGCCCGACATCCTGGACCCCGCGCTTCTGCGCCCGGGCCGCTTCGACCGACAGGTGGTGGTGCCGCTTCCAGACCTGGACGAGCGCCTGCCCATCCTCGTGGTGCACTGCAAGGACAAGCGGATGTCCCCCGACGTCGACCTGGAGACCGTGGCCCGGGGAACCCCGGGGATGAGCGGTGCCGACCTGGCCAACCTGGTCAACGAGGCCGCCCTGCACGCGGTGCGCCGGGAGAGCGACCACGTCGAGATGCGCGACTTCGAGGCCGCCCGGGATCGGATCCTGATGGGCCAGCGGCGCGAGTCGCTGGTGCTCTCGGACGACGAGAAGGAGCGGGTGGCCTTCCACGAGGGCGGGCACGCGGTCCTGGCTTACGTGCTGGAGAACGCAGACCCGGTGCACAAGGTCACCATCCTTCCCACCGGGATGGCGCTGGGGGTCACCCAGCAGCTCCCCTTGGAGGAGCGCCACATCTACCCCATCGAGTACATAGAGGACTCCCTGGCCGTGCGCATGGGCGGGCGGGCCGCGGAGATGCTCATCTACCACAACCTGTCCACCGGTGCGGCAAACGACCTGGTAGGCAACACCGAGCTGGCGCGCAAGATGGTGCGCGAGTTCGGCATGAGCTCCCGCGTCGGGCCGATGGCCTGGGGCTCACAGGGCATGGTCTTCCTCGGCGAGGACCTGATGCACTCCCGGGACTACTCCGAGGACACCAGCCGGGTCATCGACGAGGAGGTTGAGCGCATCCTGCGCGAGCAGGAGCAGCGGGCCGAGCAGTACCTCGCCAAGTACAAGGCTGGCCTCGAAGCCGTCGCCGGGGCTCTGCTGGAGCGGGAGACCATCGAGGGCGCCGAGGTGGCCAGGCTGGTCGACGAGGCCTACGGCCAACCGGTCCACCCTGGTGGAGATCGCCGCAAGCCCCACCGCTTCTTGATGCTTGGCGAACCCAGCACCCCCGTTGACACCCCGGCCGAGGTGGACGCCCCCGCTTCCGCACGCGGCTACCGGGGCTACACCAACGGTGCTGGAACCAACGGTGCTGGAACCAACGGTGCTGGAACGGACTCCGGCCGATACAGCAAGCCCGCCGGCCCCCCCAAGTCCTCCGACACCTGATCAGCGGGCGGGCTCACCCAGGATCGAAGAGACCCCCTGGCCGCCCGGCCCCACCAGGTCCTGTTCGACCACCACCGGGGTGGCCGCGCTGACAACCAGGGGAAGGCTGAGCTGAGGACCGCTCAAAGACAAGCTCATGGAACGGCCTGGGCTGACTGACTGAGATGCGAAAGGCGCCGGCTCGGCGGCACCACCCGACATGGCGGTGACGCTCACCTGCACCGGAGCCTTCCCTGGATTCTCCACCACCACCCGGTCGGCTACCGAACCCGCGGGGGCTCCGGCGGCCAGGACCCAACTCGTGGCGGGCACCCCTCCAACGGTGAAGGTGAGTCCCAACTGGGGCTGCGGAGGGCTGTCGATGAAGGATCTCTCGACAACGATGCCCTGGTGGTCGGCGGTGGCAACCTCGACCCCGAAGAGGGATTGAATTGGTATCCGATGCTGATCAGCCGTAGCCACCGCCACCACGGAACCTCCGGCGACTGACATCGAGATCGGGACGGCGGAGCCGTAGGACAGATCCAGGCCGATCTGCACGCTGGCCGGGCTGGACGAGGGGTTGTAGATGTCGAGCTGTTCATTGGTCCCTTTTTCATCCAGCCCGGCGGGGAAGTCCCACAACGATCCGGCGGCGGTTGCCCCGAGTGCCACCGTGACATCGGTGTGCCCTCCGACGACCTCGCTCTGGACCTGGTCCGCCACCAGGCGCCCGTCCCGCACCGACACCCGCGTAGCGACCAACGACTTCTGCTGCACATGGGCGCCGACGTCGATCACCACCTGCGACATGGCGGGAACGACGACATTCTGATCGTTACTGGGCGACTCCGGGCCCGAGTTCGTGGCAAAGGACAGGTCCGCCACCGCGCTGGTGGGCAAGGGGTTGTAAAGGGCGATCAGGAGCCGGTTCGACCCTGCAGTCGAGCCGGCGGCAAAGTACCAGCTGGTGGAGGAGCTGGATGCGCACGGGGTGACGATCAGCGCCTTTCCGACGGTGACGATCTGCTCAACCGCTATCCCCCCCCCGTCCATCACCACCGTCGCCGCGATGTCCGGCCCCGTGACCAGGTGAGTCTCGTCGATCCGAGCCTGGCCGTGGGCCGGGACCGAGACTTCCACGGTCTTGGCCGATCCCGCCTCCCCGAACACCGACAGGGTCCCGGTGACCGCCACGGGACCGGTGTTGGCCAGAGCGATGCCCGGCCCTGTTGCCGACATTCCCGACGGGCCAGCCCCAGCGGCCGCCTTGGAACCGGCCGGCTTGGAGCCGGCGGAAGTCGAGCTGGCGGAAGTCGAGCTGGCCAGCGCGGTGGTGGCCACCTCGCAGTACCAGCTGGACGAGACAGCCGAGACAGGGGCGAGGGCAGTCGGACCTCGATCCTGGACGACCAACGAGCCTGCGTCCCTTCCGCCGGCCGCCAGAGCCCCTCCCCCCGACCCGATCAGGGAATCGCCCAGGATTCCAAGGATAACCACGGCCGCGATCACCACCAAGAGCTCGACGCGTCTGGGGGGACTCATGGCCGCCCTCCCCCCGTGGATCGCCCTCCCCGCGTCGAAGGCCCTCCCCGCGTCGAAGGCCCTCCCCGCGCCGGAGCGCGCCGCCCGCCAATGGGCCGCCAGCCTGCCAGGAGAGCCACTACCGACAACCACAGGGCGGCCTCGATTCCCAGCTCGATCAGGTAGGCGGGAGGCGTCTCGAAGGCCAGGGTTGCCAGCCCAGCCTCGGTCACCGTATAGGCCTGGCCGAACCCGAAGCCGAGCGCCGAGGACGCCCTGGATCCCCCGGCCTGGGTGAGGGCCCAGCGAGATGAGCCGGCCGAGAGGTAAGTTGTCCCCGCCGGCAGGGTCCCGGTGAAGCTGGAAGCCCCGGGCGCTCCCGCCAGGACCGGGGTCGAACCAGCCAGCGGTGCGCTCAGGACCGCCGAGAGGCCTGTCTCCTGGCTGGCCGTGGCCGCCGCACTTGACAGCTCAGCCCGCGCAGGAGCCCAGGCCACGTTCGCAAAGACGGAGATCGAAGGGTTCGATGACACCTGGAGAAGGTCCTCTTGTGCAGACAGGACGTTTACCAAGCCGGAAGGAGGTGGGAGGGATTTGGCACCCGGGTCCGGATCGAGCTGGTTGGGCACCACTATGTACCGGACGGCCAGCACCGCCAGGAGATGGCCCAACCTGCTCGTCCGGTCCTGGGCCGCCAGCACCACATCAGTCGCCAGCGGATGGGCACTCCCCTGACCCCCCGGGGACAACAGGGAGGTCGCATCGGGAGGGCCATCTTCTGAGGTCGCAAACGCCAGCCCGGGAGCAATCGACCAGCTCCCCATCGGCAGAGCCTGGGGGTTCCCCAACCAGAGCACCCGGAAGGCGCCCCCCTGCGAGCTCTGTCCCCCACTCAGTTGGCAGGCGGGACCTCCATTGGGTGTGGCGCAGGCCGGCATCCAAGAAAGAAGCTGGCTGTATCCCTGGGTCGGCAGGTTCCACCGGCCTCCGAGCGTTGCCCCCAGGAACGAGAATGTCCCCACCACCACCCCGGCCGCAGCCAGGAGGCAGGCTCCCTGACGCCAGCCGAAGCGGAATCTGGCCAGGTCCTGCTGGAAAGCGACAACGCCCAGCCCGACGCAAAGCGCGACCGCCGCCCCGGCCGCGGCCAGCAGGACGCCCGTGGGGATGCTCACGCCCAGCCAACCCTTGCCTCCCAGCCACGCCACCAGCCAGACCGCAAGGGCCACCCCCCAGGCGCGCGAGGCCCACGCCAGGCGCCAACCCTGGCCGATCAACAAGGGGAGCAGGGCGGCGGCGAACAGGCCCCAGGCCAGTGGGGTCACGCCAACCCCGCCGACTCGCAGCGCCAGCAGTTGGCCCACGCCGGCGGGATCCACCGACCCTGGGCCACCGAGGGCGGCCAGACCCGGGCCGGGGTGACCCAACCCAAGCACCCACGGCTCCGAGAGGATCACCGCGCCCAGCACCCCGCCCACCGCTACGACCAGGGCTCGCATGGCGCGGTTTGTCCGGCCAGCAAAGCTGGACCCCGCGACCAGGCCGAGAGCGGACACCAGGACCACCACCGCCTCAGAGGGCGCGACGGCCCCGGCGAGTGCCACCACGATCGCCAGGACCGCGCACTGGCGCCCCAGGCTTGCCCGCCTGGTCGCTGGACGCTGCTTGATCTGGGTCCGGTCCGAAGCCGCGGGCGTCCTGGTCCGCCTCGAAGGTTGTAATCTGCGACCGTAGGGCTCCAGACCTGTGGCCTGGGCCAGCATGTGTAGCACCCACGGCGCCACTGCGTAGGCGACCAGGACGTCCCACTGCCCCAGCCCCAGCGCGCCGTACGGCAGGGGGATGACCGCGTAGACCACCATGGTGGCCACCCGTGCCCATTTGGAGCCGAACGGGCGCCCCAGGTGCCAGGCCCCGAGGGCTCCGAGCGGGAGGGCGCCGAGCACCGCCAGGTGCTGGAGGAACCCCATGTGGCCCGCCAGCAGCATCCCGGACAACCCGGCCAGGGCGAAGGCGAGGGGAGCCGGGGCCGAAGCCCCCAGCCCGGTCGAACGCCACCCACTGAAGAAGTGACCCAGGAAGGTGGTCCAGCCGGGCCAGGGGCTCAGCTGGCCCACTGCGGGGAAGCTCGCGGTAGCGAGCTGGCGCGATCCGAAGAGGATCAGGGCGAGAACCACCACCCAGGCCACCACGCCGGGAGCGATCTCCGAGGTCGATCGCCTGCGCCGAGCGGGGGGGGAAGCGGACCCCGGTTCTGCGTGAGCCAGGTCGGTGAGGCCCGGATCCCCCTCGGCCAAACCGGTACCGGGACCGGCCAGCGCCCGGCCCAGGGAGTCTCGGCCCAGGGAGTCTCGGCCCGATGGAACCACCGGCCCCGGGGAGTCTCGGCCCGATGGAACCACCGGCCCCGGGGCCTCTGGTCGGGCAAAGACCCCGTTGGCCAGGCCCAGCTGGAGCTTGCCCAGCTCGCGATCCGAGATCGCCCTGGTCGACTGAACCTGCGCCCTGGCTGGACGAAGCTCGGCGCGCCGGGACAGGTTCCAGCGAAACGAGCCCGAGATGGCACGTGCCAGCTCTCGCCGTTGGGTGAGGCGAGCCACGAGCATCTCGACCAGCCCGAGCAGCACCAGGCGAGGAAGCAGTAGCGCCAGGGTCCTCGCCCGGTAGCACTTGAGGACGCTGCGCAGCTGGTGTCGGCGCTCCAGCGCCTGATACGCTACCCCGCCGCCTGCAACGCCGCTGCCCGCCGCGATTTCGCCGGGAAGGGGGCGGGCGCCGCTGCGGGCAGCCTCCAGGTGGCGCACATGGGCCGAGGGGGCAACGACCACCCTCGCGCCGAGGAGGTGTGCGCGCCAGGACAGGTCGACGTCCTCGCCGAACCCAGCGATCCCCGGGTCGAATCCTCCCAGGCCAGCGAACAGGTCGGACCGGATCAGGCAGAGCCCTCCGGGAGCCACGAACACATCCCTGACCGCGTCGTGCTGCTCTTGGTCCAACTCGCCCCGCTCCACCCGGTCGGTGGCAACGCCTGCTTTGGTCATGGCCATGCCCACCTGGAGGATGCGATCCGGTTGGCTCCAGCTCACCAGCTTGGGGGCCACGATCCCCGCGTTCGAGCGGTACGCCTCTTCCACCATCAGCCGGACCGCGTCATACTCAGGTGCCACATCGTCGTGGCAGAGCAGCAGGTGGGTGGCCTCAGGGATCATCCCCAGCACCGAGTTGGAAGCGGCGGCATAACCCGGATTGGTGGGCAGCCGGCCGATCCGGGCCGCCGGCAGGATTGCCCCCACCCGGCTGGCCGGGTCTGTCGAGCTGGCCGCGTCCACCACCACCACGGACAGGTTGGGGTAGTCCTGCTCAGCGAATGCGGTCAGGACCTCCTCGAACCAGGGACCGGGGTCGCAAGTCACGAGGACTGCCACCACCGGCGGCGCCTGAAGCTCCATCAGGGCGCCACGATACTCTGCTTCGGAGTTTCTACGACGACAGCCTTGGTCTTACGAGGTGGGCGGTAGCTCTGAGCGCCAGTAGCCGAGGACCGAGGCCAGGGTCTCCCCCAGATCTATCTCCGGGCGCCATCCGGTGCGCTCACGCAGCCGGCTCGCGTCCCCGCGCAGCGCCGGAACATCCACCGGCCGGGTCAGCGCGGGGTCCTCCTCCAACCGGAGGTCCACCCCCGCTATATCCATAAGCTGGCGCACCACGTCTGCGATGGACACATCGGTTCCGCTGCAGACGTTGTAGACCTCGCCGCTCTCGCCGTGAACCGCCAGCAGGCGGTACGCCCTCACCACGTCTCGCACGTCGGTGAGGTCCCGCCGAGCCGAGAGGTTCCCCACCCGGATCGCCTCAGCGCCGGCTCGTTGCGCCTCGACTATCCGCTTTGCCATGGCCGAGACGACGAAGCTGGGGGCCTGGCCTGGGCCCACGTGGTTGAAAGGACGCACGGTCAGGACCGCCAGCCCGTGCGCCCGGTGAGCGGCCGCGCCGACCAGCTCAGCACAGGCCTTGCTCACCGCGTAGGGACTCAAAGGGCGAACCGGTGAGTCTTCGGTCAGGGGAAGCTCGCCGGGACCCACCTTTCCGTAGACCTCCGCAGAGGAGACGACCAGGACCGCGGGTCGTGACGGGCACGCCAGAGCAGCCTCGATCACCGACACCGTGCCGATGGCGTTGACCCGCAGGGCCTCGGCCGGGGCCTTCCACGACGCGCCCACGTGGCTGAACCCGGCCAGGTGGTACACCACCTCGGGCTCCGCTGCACCCAGTGCCGAGGCCAGGGCGGCTTCATCGGTGACATCCAGGGACCCTGGCACCTCCACCACGTCGTCGCCAGCCGAGCGAAGGTGGGGAACCAGCCACGAACCGACGAAACCGCTGGACCCGGTGACAAACGCCCTCACGGCTACGAGGCTGCCCGCAAGGCGGTGGGGGCCCGCGCTGACCACGACGCCCGCAAGGCGGTGAAGGCCCGCACTGCTACGACGCCCGCACTGCTACGACGCGCGGGCCGCCGGGCGGCCCAACCCGATCACCCTACGAACCTCGTCCACCAGTAGCGCCGGGTCGCCGTTTGGGTTGGCGAACACGCACCGCAGCCACTGCTCGCCCTGGTGCAGGCCCAGGGAGACGGACGTGGCCCGCAGCTGGTCCCGCACTGCTGGCGCCTCCACCCGCTTCGGGCGCCACAGGACGATCCCGGTGGCCGGTGGGGCAAGCCGCTCCAGGTTCCCGTCGGACACCACCATCGCATCCAGCTGCACCGCAAGGTCCATGCAGCGTTCGATCCTGGCGGCGAGGCCGGCACGCCCCCAGGCCAGCAGGGTGGCCACCAAGCCAAGCGCGGTGGCGCCGTGGGAACCGAGCAGGCCGACGTTGGGCACCGAAAGGTAGCTGGCGGTAAAGGAGAGTGCGGCGTGGGAGCGGGCCACATCCGCGAAGAGCACCATCGCCGACTCCTTGGGCTGGAACATCAGCTTGTGGGCCGACACCGACACGCTGTCCATGGCCTCCACGCCATCGAGCAGCCCGCGATGCAGGTGAGAAAATCGCAGCGGTCCAGCCCAGGCGGCATCCAGGTGCCGCCAGGCGGCATCCTGACCCGCGTCAAGGGGGTCGATGGACCCCATCACCGTCGTCCCGGCGGTAAGGACCAGGCACGCGCTGCGCAGGTCACCCATCGAGGTTGGGTCGAGCCGGTCGAACCCGTCGGTGCGAACCGACCTGTAAGCCAGCCCCAGCAGGTTCGCCGCCTTGCGCAGGCTTACATGTGCTGCCTCGCTGGCCACGACCTCCGTCACCCCCCTCAGCTCGCGGGCCGCCCACAGGGCGGTCAGGTTGGCCACCGTCGACCCGGGAACCAGGTGACCCCCGCCCATGCCGAAATAGGGGGCGATCCATCTGATCGCAACCGCTTCGAGGTCGCGAGCCACCGGGGCGGTGTCGGGATGCAGCAGGTTTTGGTTGCGGCTGGCCGCCCACAGTGCTGCTGCCCAGCTCACCCATGGAGTGGGAGGGTCCATGTGGGCGCAGGAGCCTGGATTCCCCAGGTCGGCCGCCTCCCCCAGGAACGGTCGGGCCAACTCCCCCAGGCTGGAGCGAGACCCGATCCCGGTCTCTGGCAGCTCGCTCGCCCCCAGCGCCTCCGGCAGCCCGCCTGGTGTCTCCGACGGCCCGCCCGGCGACCGACCCAAGCCCCCCGTCTCCGGCAGCCCGCCCGAGAGCCGCGCCGACCGCGAACGGCCAGGGTCCTGGCCCCCGGGGGCATACACCCCAAGAAGCTCGACCGCCAACTCCAGCCCCTCCGGGTTCAGCTGGAAATCCGGATCCCCGCAGTGCCCGGGACCCTCGCTCCCCACTACCTTGCCGCCCGAAGACCGGGGTCGGCCGACCAGCGCTGGTGATCCGCTTGGCGGCGGCCGAGACTGGCCGACCCTCTATGAACGGGGCGGGGCTCCGAATCAGCGCCCTCCGCAGTCCAGTGCTCCAGGGCCGCCCGGTAGGCCTCCACGTGACCCTCGGCGCTGGCGGCCCAGGTATAGCGCCCCGCCACCTCCAATCCACGCTGCCGGCGGGCCGCCAGACCAGAATCGCCCCGAACGAGCATGTCCAGTGCCCCGGCCAAGCCGTCGGCGTCGCCGGGCTCGACCAGCAGGGCGGCCCCATCGGCAACGTCCTGCATCACCGTCCCCTTGGTGGTCACCAGCGGGCTGCCGCAGGCCAGCGCCTCCAGGACCGGCAGCCCGAAGCCCTCCTCCAGCGCCGGGTAGGCAACCGCCGCCGCCCGAACGAGCAAATCCGGAATCACCTCTTCAGGGACGAATCCCAAGCGGACGACCCGCTCCGGGTAGCGGGACTCGGAGATCGCCCTGCTGACTTCGGCACCGCCCCAGGCCTCCTGGCCGGCGATCACCAGGCTCAGCCCGGGGTGAGCGGGACCTATCTTGTCGAAGGCCCTCACCAGCGTGGGGACATCCTTGCGGGGCTCGATCGTCCCCAAAAAGGCCACGTAGGGCTCGTGTACCCCCAAGGCTTCCAGGGAGCTGGCGTCGCCATCCCGGTCCGCCGGACGGAAGCGGGAGTGGTCGACACCGTGGGGAATGACCCGGAGCTCGCCACTCAGCTCGCACCAGGAAGCCAGCTTGTCTGCCGTGCCCTGGCTCACGCAGATCAACAAGTCGGCCTGAGCGGCAGCGACACGGACTGCCCGGCGGAAGAAGATCGCCTTGGACCGCTCGTGCCACTCCGGGTGATCGAACATGGTGAGGTCGTGCACCGTCACCACCCGCGGCAGGGACGCCCCCTCGGGCATGGTGTAGTGCGGACCGTGATGCACCTGCACCGGCAGGTGGGCGAGCACTCTTGGCAGCCTGGTCTGCTCCCATATCAGGCGCATCGGCCTCGGATCGGGGGCGACACCCATGACCCGAGCCTCGGGGGCTGCCACCGACCAGCGTTCGAGGTCATTCCCCCGGGCCATCAAAGTGAGGGACACGTCCTCCCGCCGGGCCAGGGCCTGCACCAGGGAAGCGGTGTACCTGCCGGCCCCGGCGGGCTGCTCCGGCACCGCGCTCACGTCCAGGCTGACCAGGAGCGGCCCGGCGCTCACGCCAGCTCCGCCCATACCGCGACGTGCGCCCGGGCGGTCGCCTCCCAGCTCAGCCCGGCCGTGCGCGCCAATCCCCGCGCGATCAGCTCGACCCTTTCATCCTCGTCACCCGCCGCGCGCCCCAGCCCGTCAGCAATCGAGTCCACATCGGTGGGATCCACCTCCAGGGCCTGGCCGGCGGTGCTAGGCATCGGGCTCGCCACCACCGGCACACCCATGGACATGGCCTCAACCGCAGGAAGTCCCCAACCCTCGAGCAGGGGAACGTACGCCACGCAGCGCGCCCCGGCATACAAGCCGCTGAGCACCCCCGGGCTCACCACTCCGGCCAAGACCACACCCGCCGGCCCGGTCCCAAACGGCCCGGTCCCAAACGGCCCGGCCTGGGGACCCCACCCCTTGGGTCCCACGACTACCAGCGGCCAGGGTTCGGGGAGCTCCGCCCGGACCGCGGCGTACGCACCCAGCAGGCGAGCCAGGTTCTTGCGGGGCTCCAGCGTGCCCACGCACAGCAGGTACGGTCCGTCCACTCCGAGCAGACCAAGCTGGGCGTCGGTGGCTGGCTGGTCCACCGGAGCCAAGTGGTCACAACCCTCTTCCACGACTACGACCGTACCGGGCTTGGCCCCGGCCCCGAGCAGCGCGTCGGCGGTGGCTTCCGACGGCACTACGAAGCGATCGGTCCTTAGCAGGCCGCGAGCCAGCGCGGCTTCGTGCCAACGTCGCCCGCGATCCGGGAATGCCTCCGGCAAGGACCTCCACGCCAGGTCGTGGACGCAGGCCACGCTGGGGACGCCCCCCGTCGCCGGCCCGCCCAGCGAGACAGAGTGCACCAGGTTGAGCGATGACGCGCCGGTCGATGGGGGTCGCCCGGCCGTTCGTTGGGTCATAGGCTGCGAAAAGTCCACGCCATCGCCCAATGAACGGCCCAAGCCGGGAGCACGCCAGCCCGCGTCCCACGCCCGGGTAAGCAAGGACGGAGGTAAACGGGAGGTCACCAACGGAAGACCCAGGTCCGCCAGCGGGTCCGAGCGACCTGGCGGACGACTCGCCAGGCGGCTCGGCGGGCGGCTCGCCAGGAGGGTCACCTCCGGGGCGCCGGCACCCATGGCAGCAAGACCCCCGACCAGCCCGACCGCGTAGGTCCCGATCCCTCCGGGGACCGCGCGGCGCAGCTGCTGGACCACCAGCCCGACCCGCATCGGCGAAAGCTAGCCCTGCCGCTCGGCGAGCGCGTCGCGGTAGAGCCGGGCGAGACCTTCCGCGCAGCGCTCCCAGGTGAACTGCTCGGCTCTGAGGCGGCCACGGGCTCCGAGGGCCGTGGCGGCGTCGGGGTCGTCCAGCAGGTGGGCGATCGCCCCGGCGAGCCCAGGCTCGTCTCCCACCGCGACCAGTTCCGCACCGTCGCCGAGCACCTCCACCAGGGCCCCCGCACGGGTGGCCACCACCGGGACCCCCTGGGTCATGGCCTCGAGGGGCGGGAGGCCGAAGCCTTCGTAGACCGACGGATAGGCGAGCACGGCCGCCCCGGCCACCAGGACGTCCCGGTGAGACCGGCTCACGTACCCGAGCCGGATCACCCGGCGAAGAAACGGCGATTCGCGCACCGCGGCATCCAGAGCCTGAGCCCCCCACCCGTCCGCACCCGCAATGACCAGCGAAACGTCGGGTCGCTCACCCGCCAGCTGCTCGAAGGCACGGACCAGTCCGACCAGGTCCTTGCGCGGCTCCACCGTCCCCAGCGCCAGCACGTACCGCCCTTCAGGAATGAAGCCGGTGCTCGCCTCCGTCAGTGGGCCCTGCACGCCCGCCCCGCCGGCCCCGCCCGCGCCGGCCAATGCGCCAGCGCCGTGGTGAACCGCACGGACCCGCCGAGGGTCGACGCCCAGCCACTCCACCACCTCCCCGGCCACCCACTCCGAGGGGGTATGGACCCAGGCCCCCCGAGCCACGGCTCGTCGGACCAGGTCCGGGAACCGGAGGCTGGCAGGCTCGCACATCTGCGGGAACTTGAGCGCCGTGAGATCGTGCACCGTCACCACCCGGGCCGCACGCCGGGCCGGGGGGACCACAAAGTTGGTCCCATGAATCACATCGCGCCCGCCCAGCAGCCACTCAGCTGGCGGCAGGGAGCCGCGGCGCCACGAGGCTTGTAGGGGCCGTGCAGGCATCGGGCGCCCGACCGCCTCGACCCCGCCCGGCAGCTGCCCCACGATCGCGCCGCGACGCCTCCAGCTCACCGCGTAGGCGCCCACATCCAGATCCTCCCGCGCCCCCAAACCAGAGAGCGCTCCCAGGCAGAAGGCGGCGACACCGGTCCGGTTCCCGAGCAGCGGCGTTGCGTCTAGGGCGACCCTCATGCGTCGAACTGGCTCAGCGCGCAGACCAGGCCCCCCACCAGCTACGAGATCCTCGTGATTGGGTTGCGAGGCCCAGGAGCACCACTCCGAGCATCGTGCGCCTGGTCGTTGTGGATCGGAGCTTCATGGTCTGGGTTCGAATCGTAGTCGCCGGTGGGCGCCGAGGATCGAGGTCACCTCAGGACACACCGGGGACCATGACCGGGCTCCAAGCCTTCCCGCCATCGGTGGTGCGCAAGACCTCTCGCCCCGTCGAATAGGCATCGGGCTGGTACCACCCGATCGTCGGGGTCACGACCCCCGAGGAAGTCCTCCCTCTGGATCCATCGGTCACCGGTTCCGACCCCCAGGCCAGGTGGGGTCACGGCGCTCCACGAGCTCCCGCCGTCGGTGGTGCGCAGAACCACTTGCGACGCGTGCAAGGTGGCGATCGCCGCGTCGACATAGGCCCAGGCCCCGGAGGTACCGAACGGGGTGAGCCGGGACACCCCCTCGCCGCTCGTCGAGGCATGGGTCGACCTAGCGGTGGTGCTCGACGTAGCGGTGGTGCTCGACGTAGAGGTCGCTCGGGCTTGTTTGCCAGCGCCCGAGCCTGGCGCACTACACCCCGACAGGGTGGCGAGCGCAACGGCGCTGGCAGTGATCAAAACGCAGCCCATGGATCGCAATGCTCACCTCCTCGAAAGCCGTTGACTATATGACGCCCAGCCCGGCGGGTCGGTTCCCGAGCGAGACAGCTCAGCAGCCGTCGCCTGAGCCAGTCCGAGCCCCACCCGTCCGGACTTCGCCGCAGAGAGGGCATTAGCTTGGCGTGGTGATCACTGCCCTGGCTGGCGGAGTCGGCGCGGCCCGGTTCCTGGTGGGGCTCTCCGAGGCGGTGGAACCGTCGGAGATCTGCGTGATCGTCAACACCGGCGACGACGAGGTCCTCCACGGGCTGCACATCAGCCCCGACCTGGACACAGTTACCTATACCCTGGCCGGGGCGATCAACCCCCATACAGGCTGGGGCCTGGCCGGGGAGACCTGGGCGGCCATGGAGGCCCTGGAGCGCTACGGAGGGAAGAGCTGGTTCCGCCTGGGTGACTCCGACCTGGGCACCCACCTGTACCGCACCCAGCGCCTGGCCGAGGGCGCGCCCCTGTCGGCAATCACGGCCGAGATCGCCAATTCCTGGGGACTGGCCCAGCGCCTGATCCCGATGAGCGACGACCCGGTCCGCACCCGCCTGATCCTCGCCAAACCCGAGGTTCCCGACCCAACCCCCAGCGGGCAGGAGGACCACCGGAGCGGGGGTAGAGAGGGTGGCCGGGAAGTCGCCTTCCAGGATTACTTCGTGAGGCTGCATCACGATGTGGCGGTGAGCGCGGTCCGCTTCGACGGCGCCGCCAGGTCCACCCCCGCGCCCGGCGTGCTCGACGCCATCCAACGAGCCGACCGCCTGTTCGTATGCCCCTCCAACCCCATCTTGTCGATCGGCCCGATCCTGTCGGTGCCGGGCATCCGCTCCGCCCTGGAGGCCCGCCGAGACCATACGGTGGCGATCTCGCCCATCGTGGCCGGCGCAGCCATAAAGGGGCCAGCGGACCGCCTGATGAGTGAGCTGGGCCAGGAGGCCTCAGTGGTCGGGGTCGCCCGAGCGTGGGCGCCCATCGCCTCCACCCTGGTCATCGACACCGCGGACGCCCACTTGGCACCGGCGGTGGAGGCGGAGGGGATCGCCTGCCTGGTGACTCCGACAGTCATGTCCAGGCCGGGCGTGGCTGCGGCACTCGCCCGCCTGGTCCTGAGGCAGCGCTGAGGCAGCGGTGAGCAACCCTGGGCCTGACCCGCCGATGAGCGATGAGCCGCTCCCGCCGATGAGCACCGCCCGCCTCAGCGTCTTCGGCATCGAGGGGCTCCCCGAAGTCCGCCCCGGCGATGTCCTGGCAGAGCTCATCGCCGACCGGCTGGCTGCCACCGGCGAGTCCCTCGCTGACGGCGACGTGGTGGTCGTCACGCAAAAGGTAGTCTCCAAGGCGGAAGGGCGCCTCGTCCCCGTCGATCCCGACGATCCCCAAGCCGCCCGAGCCCTCATCGAGGCCGAGTCCACCCGCATCCTGCGCCGGCGCGGCGAGCTGGTTATCAGCGAAACCCGCCACGGATTCGTCTGCGCCAACGCCGGCCTCGACCGCTCGAACATCGAGCGCGGTTGGGTGGCCCTGCTCCCGAAAGACCCGGACCGGTCCGCCCGGCGCATCCGTGACGGCCTGGCGGCGCGCACCGCCAAGACCGTCGGGGTGGTTGTCTCCGACACCTTCGGGCGGGCCTGGCGCCGGGGGGTGACCGACGTGGCCATCGGTGTCGCGGGCGTCGCTGCGGTGGTCGACCTGCGGGGCACCACCGACGCCCTGGGCGCCGAGCTGGTGGCCACCGAGGTCTGCGTCGCCGACGAGATAGCCGGAGCCGCCGAGCTGGTGATGGGCAAGGCGACCGGCATCCCAGTGGCAGTGGTCCGCGGCGTCGACCCTACCTGGCTGCGGGAGTCCTCGGTGGCAGCGGAGGTGGTCCGGACCTACGCCGAGGACCTATTTCGCTGAAGATAAATCCTGCTCAGCGAGCCACCCGACCCGTGCCCACCCCCGTCAGACCCGCCCACCCCAGGCAGCTTCGAGCACCGCGGCCGCCCCGTCGGGCAAGCGGGTCCAGGGCACCCAGCCGAGCCGGGCGGCGGCCAGAGCTGGGTTGAGGCAGGAGCGCGCCAGCTCGCCCGGGCGGGCGGGGGCAAGCGTGGGTGGGCGCGGCGGGCCGGCGAGCCGGGCCATAATTTCATAAAGGGCGGTTACAGAGGTCTCAGTGCCGGTTCCGATGTTGCAGACCAGACCACCCACCTCTGAGTCTCCGGCCCGGGCGAAAGCGTCCACCACGTCGTCCACGTACACGAAGTCCCTGGTCTGGGAGCCGTCCCCGTAGATGGTGCACGGCTCCGCCGCGACCAGGTGCCCGGCGAAGATCGACACCACCCCGGCCTCGCCCAGGGAGTCCTGCCGGGGGCCGTAGACATTGGCCAGCGCCAGGGCGACGTAGGCGATGCCGTAGAGGTGGTGGTAAGTGTCCAGGTAGTCGAGCACTGCCCCCTTGGAGACCCCGTAGGGGGACAGCGGCCGGCGCGGGCTGGCCTCGGTCAGGGGCATGGCGGAGACGTCGGGCTCGCCGTAGAGGGTCCCGCCGCTGGCCGCGTAGACCACCCGCCCGACGCCGGCCACCCGGCAGGCCTCCAACACGTTCAGGCTGCCCAGCACGTTGACCGCGGCGTCGAAGGCCGGCCGGGCGACCGCGGCACGCACGTCGGTCTGGGCAGCCAGGTGGTAGACCGCGCGGTATTCCCTTCTTCCCATGAGCTCGGCCAGGTCCGGTGAGCGGATGTCCATCTGGTTAAAGCTGAACCGCCTCGCGGCGCTGGCTCGGGCCTCGGCCAGGTTGGAGAGCCGCCCGCTGGACAGGTCGTCGACCACATCCACCGAGCACCCTTCGGCCAGGAGCCGGTCCACCAGGGTGGAACCGATGAACCCTGCCCCTCCGGTGACCAGCACCCGCCCGCCCAGGCTCACTGGTCCACCATCCGACTGATGCGCCCCCCGATCACCTGGGCGCCCGGTGCCACCATGGCGCCCCGGCCGAGCACGCTGAGCGCGCCCACCGTCGCTCCCTGGCCCACCGAGGCACACGGTCCGATGATCGAGCCCTCCACCCTTGCGCCGACGCACACCCGCGCCCCGGCCAACAGCACCGAGCCGGCTACCTTCGCTCCCGGCGCGACCTGGGCTCCGGCTCCGAGCACGGAACCATACAGCTCCGCCCCGGGCGCGACGTAAGAGCCGTCAGCCACCAGCGCCGGGCCCCGTACCTGCCCGCCGATGTCAGGGACGCCGACCGCCCAGACATCGGGCGAAGCCCTCCAGGCGCCGGGCACCGGTGAGCCGGGGCGAGCACCCCCGACAAGGTCCAAACAAGCCCGCAGGTAGGCATCCGGCGTGCCCGCGTCGATCCAGTAATCCTCGCTCGGCCACCCGAACAGACCACCCCTGGCCACCAGCGCAGGGAAGGTCTCCCGTTCCGCCGAGACCCGGCGTCCCGGAGGGATCAGGTCCAGTACCGCCGGCTCGAGCACGTAGGCACCGGCGTTGATCAGGTTGGTCGGCGCCTCGCCGGCTTTTGGCTTCTCGATAAAGGCCAGTACCCTCCCGCCGTCGTCGGTGGGCACCACCCCGAAGGCCGACGGATCGGAGACCGGGGTGAGGTGGATGGTCGCCTCCGCCCCGAGCTGGCGGTGGCGAGCGAGGAGGGCACTGAAGTCGGCGTCGGTGAGGACGTCCCCGTTCACCACGATGAAGGTCTCGCTGACTGCAATCTCCTGGGCGGCAAAGCGGATGGCTCCGGCGGTGTCCAGCGGCTCGGGGTCGACCGCGTAGCGCAGCTTGATACCGCAGGCCAACCCGTCGGGGAAAGCAGCCAGGAAGGCCTCCGGGCGGTACCCGAGGGAGAGCACCGCCTCGTCCACCCCGTGGTCGCCCAGGTGCCCGAGCACCCTCTCGATCATGGTGGTGTCCACCACCGGGAGCATCTGCTTGGGCGTGTCCAGGGTCAGCGGCCGGAGCCTGGTCCCTTCGCCCCCGACCAGGACGACGGCTTTCACGTGGTGGCGGTGGTCTTGGCCGTGGTGGCGGTGGTCTTGGCCGTGGTGGGTGCGGTAGTGGGCGCGGTGGTCGCCGCAGCCGCCAACGCCGCAGCTGAGGGGGGCCTGGGGACCGTGGTCCCCGACGCGACGAAGGCGATGGTGACCAGCGAGCCGTTGCTCAGGAGCAGGTTGGCCGGGTTCCCCCCAACCGCCTTGCCCACGGTGTCCGCCAGGCTGGAGAACACCCGCACGGTCACCTTGCCGGGCTTGGTCCCGCACAAGGTCCCGTTGTCCATGACCTTCATCCCTGGATATCCCACGCTGGTCGCACTCAACTCCATCCCCGGGTACTGGGTGACAAATCGCCCCAGGGTGGCGTTGCTACCCGCGTCCGCCTTGGTCTTGGGAGCCACCTGGATGAGGCCGTTGCCGGTGGTGTAGATCCCGGGAGCTGGCTTGTTTGGGTTCGTCGGCGGGTTGGGCTCCAGCTTCCCGCAGAGGTCGAACGCATAGGCCACCAGCCACTGGTCCCCCACCGCCGCGCCCCTGTTGGTGGTGGCAGTGGACGGGTGCGCGACCTCGTACCGGCTGAACGCCACCCCAGCGATGCCGAGCAGGACCACCACGACCAGGGTGGTGTAGAACCCGAGGGGCGTCTGCTTGGGCGCGCGGCCCTTGCCGGAACCGCCGGTGCGCGCCGCCCTCGCGACCGCTCGTCCAATAGATCCGCGCGCCATGGTCGCTCAAGGTTAGCCGGCTGGGCGCCTGCCCCGGTGTCGCGGCACCCGGGCGGTACATTCGAAAGCGTCCATTCGCTGGCGGTCAGGAGCCCCAACCGGCGTGCCAGCGGTCCAGGCAGGCCAGCACGGTTCGGACCCCGAGACCGGCGCCCACCAGTGGCAGCAGGACCCGGCCCTCCCGACCGGTGGTGCGGGTGGCAAATTGCCAGAGCGAGCGGTGATGGGCGACGATCATCCGGTAGGGGTGGTGCTCGGCGGACACACCCTGGACGTGAGTCACGATTGCCGACGGTTCGTAGGCGACCCGCCATCCGACCCTGCTGGCCCGCCAGCACAGATCGACGTCCTCGGAGTACATGAAGTACCTTTCATCGAAACCGCCGATGGATGCCAGCGCGGAGCGCCGGGCGAGGAAACAGGCACCGGAGACCCAGTCAACCCGCCGGGAGCTGGCGTGGTCCCAATCGGCCATCTTGTAGCTCCGGCTCCACCGGTTGTTCGGTGCCACCAGGCCGACGAAGCCGTGCCCGACCGAGTCCACCAGCTTGGGGAAGGTCCGAGCCGACGGGTAGAGGGTGCCGTCGGGCCCCTCGATCCGCGGTCCCACCACCGCCAGCGACGGGTCGGCTTCCAGAGCCGAGACCAGGGCCGCCACCGCTCCGGGCCGCACCACGATGTCGGGATTGCCCACCAGCACCATCTCGGCGGGCTCGACGGCGACCAAGCCGAGGTTGACCAGGCCGATGTTGACCCCGCCGCCGTAGCCGAGGTTGCGGCCCGGCGACACCACCCGCACCGCGGGGTCGGCCGCCAAGAGGGCCAGGGTCGAGCCGTCCGCCGATCCGTTGTCAACCACGACCACCTGGGCAATGCCCTCGGCGCGCAGGCTGGACACGCACCGGCCCAAGTGCGCCCCCGCGTTGTAGTTCACGATCACCGCAACCACCCCGTCGTCCAGGGCCAGCCCGTCGTCCAGGGGCACCCCGTCGTCCAGGGGCACCCCGTCGTCCAGGGGCAGCCTGGCGCTCAAAGCCGCCCGATGCCGTCGTAGATCCAGCCCGCCGCACGCACCAGAGCGGGCTGGAACAGGTTCCGGGCGTCCACCATCGCCCCGCGCTGCATGACCGCCCCCGCCTTGGCCAGATCGAGGGCGGCGAACTCCTCCCACTCGGTGAGCACCACGACTACCGCCGCACCCTCACAGGCCGCATAGGGGTCCGAGCAGACCACCATCTCGGGAAGCGGCTCGGCGACCGTGGGATCATAAGCCCTCACCAGCGCACCGGCGGCGGCCATCGCGGCGATGATCGCCACCGCGGGAGAACCGCGGCGGTCGTCGGTCCGAGCCTTGAAGGTCAGGCCCCAGACCGCCACGGTGACCCCCTCCAGCGTTCCGCCGGCCATGGCGGCGACCTTGGCCACCACCCTGTCCTGCTGGGCCTGGTTGACCGCGATGACCCGCTCCAGCAGGTCGAAGTCGTAACCGGCCCTGTCCCCCATCCGGACCAGTGCCCGGGTGTCCTTGGGAAAGCACGAGCCCCCCCAGCCCGGGCCGGGCCGGAGGTAGTCCCCGCCAATGCGGTGGTCGTAGCCCATCCCCGCAACCACGTCTTCGATGTCGGCTCCTACGCTCTCGCACAGGTTGGCGACCGCGTTCACAAAGCTGAGCTTGGTGGCCAGGAAGGCGTTCGACGCGTACTTGACCAGCTCCGCGGAGGCTGAGTCCGTGATCAGCACGGGTGCATCGACCCCGCCGTAGAGCGCTGCGACTTCGCGAGCCGCGTCGGCTGAGTCGGACCCGATGACGATGCGGTCCGGACGGGCGCAGTCCGCCAGGGCCCATCCCTCCCGGAGGAACTCCGGGTTGGACACCACCGCCACGTCGGCACGCCCGAGTGCCGCGGCCACCCTGCGGGTCGAGCCCACCGGGACCGTCGACTTGTTGACCACGATCGAACCCGGTCCCAGCGCTGGCCCGATCTCGACGGCCGCGGACAGCACGTAGGACATGTCGGCCTCCCCGGAGGGGGCCGCAGGGGTCGGCAGGCAGAGTATCACCACCGAGGGGCCGGGCTCCACCGAGGGGCCGGGCTCCGGCGGGGGGGGTCCTACGGCCGCTGCGGCGCCGAGCACGAACCGGAGCCTCCCGGCCGCCAGCCCCTCCCCCACGAGCGCCTCCAGGCCGGGTTCCACGAAGGGGACCCGGCCCCGCACCAGGGACTCGACCCGCTCGACGACCACGTCCGCGCAGCACACATCGTGGCCCAGGTGCGCCAACCAGGCCGCGGTGGTGAGCCCCACGTACCCCGCTCCGATCACCGCTACCCGGCTCATCAGCGCTCCCCCAGCTGGCGGACCAGTGCCCGGAGGGAGTCCTGCCAGGCAGGCAGCACTCCCAGGCCGGAGAGGCGCAGGGCGGTATCGGCCAGCACCGAATAAGCCGGGCGGGGCGCGGCACGGGGCGGGTGCTGGGAGTCGGTCGAGATCGGCTCCACCTGGTCGGGGTCCAGCCCGCACTCGGCCAGGATTGCCCGGGCAAAGTCGTACCAGGTGGTGGCGCCCTGATTGGTCACGTGATACGTACCAGGGCGACGCTCCAGGACCAGGCGGCGGATGGCAAGGGCCAGGTCGGCGGTGAAGGTGGGGCAGCCGTGCTGGTCGTCGACAAAGCGCATCGGGGCGTGCTGGCGGGTCAGGCGCAGCACCGTCCGCACGATGTTCGGTCCGTACGCCCCGCACAGCCACGAGGTGCGCACGATGGTCGAGCCCTCCCGGCACTCCACCTCACCACCGAGCTTGGAGGCTCCGTAGACCGATACCGGGTTGGTCTGGTCCCACTCGGTGTAAGGCCGCCCGGCACGGCCATCGAACACGTAATCGCTGGAAATGTAGCAGACGTGAGCGCCCGCCATGGCGGCCGCCTCCGCCACGTGGCGGGTGCCGAGGGCGTTGGTGCGCCAAGCCCGGTCCGGGTCCGCCTCACAGGCGTCTACCGCAGTCCAGGCCCCGGCGTGGATTACCGCGTCGGGCGCCAGCGCCCCCACCGCCTGGGCGACCGCGTCCCGATCACCGACATCCAGGCGGTCGTGCCCCGCAGCGGTGACCTCCCAGGTCCTGCCCAGGAGCTGCGCCAGCTCCCGGCCGAGCTGGCCGTCCCCCCCGGTGATGAGCACCCTCACCGGAGCCCCCCCGCCCAGGCGCCCTCTTGCACCGGCGAGCGGCCCATCAGCGGCTCCCACCACTCGCGGTGCGAGGCGTACCAGCGCACCGTGTCGGCCATGCCACCAGCAAAGTCCACCGCCGGCTCCCAGCCCAGCTGGGTCCGCAGCTTGGTCGAGTCCAGCAGGTAGCGCCGGTCGTGGCCCGGCCGGTCCGCCACGATGGTCTTTAGGGAGGAGGGCCGCCCGGTGGCGGTGAGCACCAGGTCCGCGAGCTCGGCGATGCTCGCCTCGACGCCGCTGCCCACGTGGTAGGTCTCGCCCACCCTGCCCGCCTCGATGACCAGGGACACCGCCCGGCAGTGGTCCTCCACGTGGAGCCACTCGCGCCGGTTGGCCGTCGACGCGTACATCGGCAGCGGCTTGCCGTCGAGCGCGAGTGCCGCGAACAGCGGCACAACCTTCTCGGGGAACTGATACGGCCCGTAGTTGTTGCAGCAGTTGGTGATGGTCACAGGCAGGCCGTAGGTCTCGTAATAAGCGCGCACCGCGTGGTCCGCACCGGCCTTGGAGGCGTTGTAAGGGGTGCGCGGCCGGTAGGGCGACGACTCGTTGAACGACCCGGGACTGTCGAGGGCCAGGTCCCCGTAGACCTCGCAGGTCGAGATGTGGTGGAAGCGCCGGACCCCGCAGTGGCGCGCCGCCTCCAGCATGGTCTGGGTCCCGATGACGTTGGTGGCAAAGAATCGGCCCGGCTCCAGCACCGCCAGGCTGTTGTGCGACTCGGCGGCAAAATGGACCACCACCTCCACCTCGTGGTCCTCGATGGCAGCCCGGGCGGCGGCAAGGTCGCACACGTCAGCGTGCACGAAGGTGATCCGGTCCTCCACGTCGGCCAGCGAGGCGAGGTTGCCGGCGTAGGTGAGGGCGTCGTAGACCACCACCGCCTCGCCCGGGTGCCCGCCGAGCCAGTGCCGCACGAAGTTCGATCCGATAAAGCCGGCTCCGCCGGTCACCAGGAGAGCCATGGGCCTCCAGGTTAGGCCATAATCTCCGTCCAGGGTCGGCTCTCCGTCGAAGGCCGGCTCTGCATAGACTGCCGGCCCTTCAGCCGAGGTCGACCCTGGAGTGGTCCCCCAGCATCAGCCGGGTGGCTCGGGGGCGGCGCTCGGTCCGGGTCACCTCAACCAGCTTGCCGATCAGGGAGTCCTCGATCCGCCCGGCGTGCAGCAGGCGGCTCTGCTCCAGGATCACCGAGTGCTCGACCTCCGAGGCCAGGATCTCGCAGCCATAGTACACCGAGGTGAAAGGCCCGATGTAGCTGTCGCAGACCAGCGTCCCCTCACCAATGATCGCCGGGCCCCGGATGGTCGAGCGCACCACCCGCGCACCGCTCTGGATGACCACCCGGCCCTCGATGCGCGACTCGCCGTCCACCGAACCCGAACACGACGGCTCCAGGCCCTCCAGCACCAGGCGGTTGCCCTCCAGGAGGGCGTCCAGCTCGCCGAGGTCCTTCCAGTACCCGTCCACCACCTGGTGGCAGACCCGGTGGCCCTGCGCCAGCAGCCAGCTGATGGCGTCGGTGATCTCCAGCTCGCCCCGCTCCGAGGGCGATATGGCGGCGACCGCGGCGTGGATCCGGGCGTCGAACAGGTACACCCCCACCAGCGCCAGGTCCGACGGGGGCACCTCAGGCTTTTCGACCAGGCGCACGACCTGCCCGGCGGCGTCCAGCTCGGCCACCCCGAAGCGCTGCGGGTCGCTCACCCTGGCCAGCAGGATCTGCGCCGCGGGCACCTTTTGATTAATCTCCTCCCCTTCCCCCCACGACCCGTGCCCACCTCCGAACAGTGAGCCCGCGAGGCGCTCCCTCTCCGCCTCGAACGCCTCCACAAACCCGGCGATCCCCTGGCGCAACAAGTTGTCGCCCAGGTACATGACGAAGTCGTCCTGGCCCAGGAAGTCCTGGGCCACCATCACGCAGTGCGCCAGGCCGAGGGGCTGGTCCTGGGGCAGGTAGGTGACCTCCAGGCCCCACGCCGAGCCATCACCCACCGCGGCGGCGATCTCGGCGCGGGTGTCACCCACGATCATGCCCACCTGGGCGATGCCGGCTGCGGCCATCGCCTCCAGTCCGTAGAACAGGATCGGCTTGTTTGCGACCGGCACCAGCTGCTTGGCGCTGGTGTGGGTGATCGGGCGCAGGCGGGTACCCGCACCACCCGCCAGGATCAGCCCCTTCAACTCAGGCGCCTCAGCCGGTGCAGGGGGTCGGGTCCCACGATGGGTACGAGCTCTGGCCGGGAGCGCTGTCCGCCGCGGCCACCGTGGGAGCGATGGTGGTCGTGGTCGTGCTGGGAGTGGGGGTGGTGGTCACCGATCCGGGCATCGCTTTGGCGCTGATCCCCCGGAAGGTCGAGCCGGTGATCAGCGAGACCGTCGATCCGGTCATGGTGGAGTCCTCGCTCAGGTTGGCGCCGCCCTCGATGTGCTCGGCCACCACCGCGGCCGCCGACTCCAGGCCGGGTCCGTAGGTAACGGTCGAGGCGGTGTTGGTGAACGAAGGGGCGTCGCCGGTGCTCACCACGTTGAATCCAGCCGAGGTGAGCCCGCTCGCCGCCTGTCCCGCCTCGTTGGGAGCCCCCGAGCCGTTCAGCACCGCGACGGAGACCTCCGAGGGAACCAGCGTGGTGGTCGTGGTGGGCGCCGCGTTGGCCTTGGTGGCAGGTTTGGCCGCAGGGGCGCCAGGGGTGTTGCCGCTCTGCCAGTCGGAGATGATCTTGGCGTCGGCGGACTTGATCGGCAGAAGGACGTCCCCGAAGCTCTCGTAGTTGAGCACCGAGTTGGTGGGGAGGGTAAAGCTGGGCACGTTGGAGGGGCGCAGCGAGTGGAACTGGCCCACCAGGCCCAAGATGTCCGAGGGGCTCAGGGCCTGGTCGACCGTCACGTCCTTGACCAGGTCCGAGATCAGGGCGTTGGCCTTGAGCGGGTTTTCTATGCCGCTCTTGATGGCCTTGGAAGCCAGGACCTGGAGGAACTCGTGCTGGCGCTTTATGCGACCGAGGTCCCCGGTGCCCTCCGCCATCCAGGAGCCGTTGACCTCGTACTGGTAATAGCGGCTGCGCACCAGCGACAGGGCCTGGATACCGTTGAGCGTGTCGTTGCCCGCCGGCTCGTCCAACCCGGACTCGTTGCCATTGCCGGTTGGCGAGCCGTCGCGGGTCGGGTAGGGGAAGCTCATGCACACCCCGCCGACCGCGTTGGTGACGCCGGACAGGCCGCTGAAGTTGACCTGGATGACGTGGTTGATGGCTATGCCGAAAGCTGCGTGGATGGTGGCTACCAGCCCACTGGGACCCTTTTCGTAGGAGGTGTTGATCTTGTTGGTGCCGTTGTAGGGGGCCGAGTCCACCACGTTCACCAGGGTATCGCGGGGGATGGACAGCATCGCCGCCTTGCCAGTGGCAGGGTCCAGGTGCACCAGGATGATGGTGTCGCTGCGCTGGCCGGCCACCTGGGCGGTCCCGCCGAACTTGCCCCCCTCGCCGACCCTGCTGTCGGAGCCGACGAGCAAGATGTTCTCCGGAGCGCTGGGCGCCACCCCGGGGGAGGTCAGGTTGGCCACCGTCACGTGCTTGATCTGGCCCAGCTTGTAGCGGAGGTATCCATAGCCGCCCGCGGCAGCCACCAGCACCACCAGGACCACGATGTTTGCCCCGATTAGCACTCGGCGGGGCCAGCGCCGCAGCTTGCGGTGGCTCCCCGGCCCGGATCCGCCCGGCCCGGATTCGCCCGGCAGGGATTTGCCGGGCTGGGACTCGCCGGGTCCCAACGGGCCATCGGGACCCCCCGGGTCGGCGCTGTCCCGACCTGAGTCGTCGCTGCTCAGGTCACCGGGCTTCTCGGCGCCTTCGCCGTCCTCGATATCACGTGCCATCCGGGATCACCCTACCCGAAGCCCTCCCCAAGAGGCTGTCAGCCAACCCGGCGCCATCCCTCAGCGGAGAGGGCCGCTTGGCGTTCATGGAGTGATCTCCTGCAATAGTTGCAGCCAATCACTCCATGAAGCCTCGGCGAACCCCTGCCGGCCGACCCTGTCGGAGCTCAGCGGAGGTGGATGACGTCGGCGGCGCTCACCAGGCGCAGGCATGTGCCGACCTCCACCAACAGGGCACCCTCGGGGGTGATGTCCGCGGCGACCCCAGTGAAGGTCTCGTCGGCGAGCTGAACCCGCACGGGCCGACCGACTGTGGCGCAACGGCGGCGGTACTCGCCGGCCTGGGCTGCCCGGCCGCTCGCCTCGTCCAGGGCGGCCCGGCGGGCTTCGAGGGAGACCAGGAGTGCCACCAGCAGCCCGGCTCGGTCCAGGTCCCCGGCGGCCGCATGGCGGTTGAGGGCGGTGGCGCCGGGGGGCAGTCCGGCGTTGGCGGGCAGTCCGGCGTTGGCGGGCAGTCCGGCGCCGGGGGGCAGTCCGGCGTTGGCGGGCAGTCCGGCGTTGGGGGGCCAGTTCACGTTCATGCCGATGCCGACGACCACCGCGTCGCCGGTCACCTGGGCCAACACCCCAGCCACCTTGTCGCCGTCGAGCAGCAGGTCGTTGGGCCACTTGAGGTCGACCTCCAGGCCAGCTTCGGAGGCGCAGGCGTCGGATGCCGCCAGTGCAACTACGACAGTGGCGAGATGGAGGTGCTCGGGGTCGAGGCCCGGTCGCAGCAGGATCGAGGCCAGGAGGCTCGATCCGGGTGGCTCCTCCCAGCTCCGGCCCAGCCGCCCCCGCCCAGCCACCTGGTGGTCGGCCACCACCACCAGGCCCTCGGAAGCGCCCGCCTCGGCGAACGCCATAACGTGGGCGTTCGTGGACCCCACCTCGTCGAGCCAGCGCACATCACCGAACCTGGTAGCGCACAGCGCCTGGCGAGCGCGGGCATCCAGCATTGCCCCGCCACTGCCGCGGGGGTCCGGGTCGGGCACCGCTAGGGCCGCCGCTTGGCGCGAGTGTGGGCCATCGCGCTAACCATATGGGCATGATCGAGTCAGCTGCGAGCCGACCTGCGTGAAGGTCGACCCGAAGCAAGCCGCTGCGGCGGCTCCTGGACCGCTCAGCATCTCCAAGGTTCTGATCGCCAACCGGGGGGAGATCGCGGTCCGGGTGATCCGCACAGCTCGGGAGCTCGGCATCCCCACTGTGGCGGTCTATTCCGAGCTGGACCGGGGAGCGCTGCACGTGCGCCTGGCGGACGAGGCCTGGGCGCTGGGAGGCAACACCGCGGCGGAGAGCTACCTGAACCAGGCCGCGGTCCTGGGCGTGCTGACCCGCAGCGGGGCCGACGCGGTGCACCCTGGGTACGGGTTCTTCTCCGAGAACGCCGGCTTCGCCCGGGCGGTGGCCGACGCCGGGGCGGTATTCATCGGCCCGCCCGCCGAGGCCATCGAGGTGATGGGAGACAAGATCAGCTCCCGGCTGGCCGCGGAGGCCGCTGGGGTGGCGGGCGTGCCCGGCCTGAGCGAGGTGGTTACCTGCGCCGAGCAGGTGGTGGCTTTCGGGGAGTCCGTCGGGTGGCCGGTGGCGATCAAGGCGGCGCACGGCGGCGGAGGCCGGGGGATGAGGGTGGTGGCCGACGCCGGGGCGGCGGCCGAGGCCTTGGAGTCGGCCCAGCGTGAGGCGATAAAGGCATTCGGCAGGGGCGAGAGCTACCTGGAGCGCTACCTCACCTGGCCCCGCCACGTGGAGATGCAGGTCTTCGCCGACGCCCAGGGCAACGTCGTGTGGCTGGGCGAGCGGGACTGCTCCTGCCAGCGCCGCCACCAGAAGCTGGTCGAGGAGTGCCCGGCACCCGACTTTCCCCCCGAGGCCAGGGCCGCCATGGGCGAGGCCGCGGTGCGGGTGAGCAAGGCCTGCGGCTACGTCGGGGCTGGAACGGTGGAGTTCTTGTACCAGGACGGCGAGTCCTGGTTCCTGGAGATGAACACCCGCCTGCAGGTCGAGCACCCGGTGACCGAGCTGGTCACCGGCCTCGACCTCGTGGCGCTCCAGTTCCGGGTGGCCGCGGGAGAGCCGCTGGGATTTACCCAGGCCGACGTCGAGAGCCGGGGACATGCGATCGAGTGCCGGATCAACGCCGAGGACCCCGCAGGGGGCAGGTTCTTGCCCTCGCCGGGGACGATCAGCCGCTTCCGGGCGGCCGACGGCCCCGGGGTGCGCACCGACACCGGGTACGAGGCCGGCGACACGGTCAGCCAGTTCTACGACAACCTGATCGCCAAGCTGATCGTGTGGGCGCCCGACCGCGAGTCCGCCCGCAGACGGATGCTGCGCGCCCTCGCCGAGACCGAGATCGAGGGAGTGGCCACCACCATCCCCGCGGACCTGGCCATCCTGGCCCACCCGGACTTCGCCGAGGCCCGCCACTCCACCCGCTGGGTGGAACAGACCCTCGACCTGAGCAACGTCGGAGCTGGTGGGGCCAGCGCGACCGGTGCGAACGGCGGGGCCGCCGGGACCGGCGGGTCGGGTCCGACCGGCGGGGTCAGCGAAACGGGGGCCGGCGCAATGCGGACCGGGGGGACCGGGGGGGCCGGTGGGACCAGCGGGGCCGGGCGGGAGGATCGGGTGCTGAGGGAGGTGGAGGCCGAGGTCGACGGGCGCCTCTACCGGGTCAAGCTCTGGGTTCCCGAGACGCCGGAGCTCGGGCCGGCTGACCTGGCGCTTCCCGCCACGGGACGACCGGCGAACCCGAGGCAAGGCGCGTCCCGCCGATTCGCCCGCACGGCCCGGCGGACCGAGGCACCTCCGGCGGGGGCGCCGGGGTCGGTGGGCGCCGGGGACGCCTCGACTACTGTCTCAGCGCCCATGCAGGGGACCATCGTGACGGTGGCGGTGTCTGGAGGCGACGAAGTGCAGGCTGGCCAGACGATCTGCGTGCTGGAGGCGATGAAGATGGAGAACGCCATCACCACCCCGTCGGCGGGCACAGTGGCCGAGGTCCGGGTGGCGCCCGGCGAAACCGTGGGCTCAGGCGACGTGATCGCGGTAATCAGATAGCGCTGGCGGTTCGGCGGTTCAGACGCCGGTCGTCTGGTCCACCGTGTCATAGATACCATCCAGGTCCCAAACCCCGAAAGGTGTCGACAAAGACTCGCCCGGGCCGAACCGTTCCCACGAAATCACACCCTCCGACCACCTGGCCACCTCTATGTGACGCATGTCCGGTTCGACCACCAGGTACATGAGAATGGACGGCAGAGTCCCGTAGGCAAGAGCCTTCTCCCGCTTGTCGATGTCCCCTGTAGAGGCAGAAAGCACCTCGACCACGAGCGATGCATCGGACTCGTACATGTCATGGCTGCCCTTGGAGCAGCAGATCATGAAATCCGGGTAGTACGAGTTCCCCAGGGAGTTACCAGCTTGCGATCTGAGCCAAACGGGATGCACCCGGCGGCCAGCACAGCTGGTGCAGCCAACCTGGTGATGGCGTCCTTCGTCACGCTGTGGCGCCGCGTCCCCCCGGACTTCGCGTAGATCCGGCCACCGACCAGTTCGTGGCGCAAGGCTTGGGACTCCTCCCAGCTCACGAACTCAGCGAGCGTCATGGTCCAGGCACTAGGGACCGCGCTCACCGAAGTGAGTCCCACACGCTCGCGAAGCCGACGCTCATCTCGATCACGATCAAAGCATTACCCTACACACACGGTGGAGGTTGCTAGCTTGAATCACATGGAGGCCCAACTAGTCTCGAAGGACGCTCCGGCGTGGTTGAGCACGTAGTTCCGTACCCGATCCTGCTTGGTGGTCCCCGAACGTTGATCGGCGACACGTGCAGCAAAGATCTCGTATGCATCGGCGAGTACCTCGACGAAAAAGCTGAGCCACGGCCAGGGGTCGTGCATGCCGTCCTGCCAGCCGGCGGTCGACGCCGCAAGGGCATCGTAATAGGCGTCACGCCGCTCGTAGATGAGCCCCTCGAGGGAGACGTAGCGCCCGACGCCGTAGCCGACCTCGGAGAGCAGACGCGTGCTGAGCAGCCGAGAGAGCCGCCCGTTACCGTCGACGAATGGGTGGATCGTGAGGAAATCGAGCGCGAACAGTCCCACCAGTGTGCACGGTGGTGGCGCCAGGCTCCCTGTTCGATGTCGTACCGATCGACGAGCTCGGACATGAACAAGGGCGTGTCCCGGTGCGAGGTAGGGACGAACCGAACACTCGAAGTCCCGTCCGCGTGACGGTCCACGACGAGGCTGTCGACCGTCTTGAACTGCCCCCCTCCACCACCCGTCCGGCCAAAGAGGAGTCGGTGGAGATGGATAACGAGACCCATGGAGAGATCGCCCGGACCCTGAACCGCGTCCGACGTCGACAACGCTTAGGCGTTTTGAGCCAGCTGTTGCGGTTATCCACATTTTCGGTGGACAACTGCAACACTTGCCAAAGCATGCGGCCCTTTGGCGGCGGGCGGCGGGCGGAGGGCAGCGGGCGGAGGGCAGCGGCTAGACCGGTGGGGATGGTCAACGCCAAGCGAGCCGCCGAGGCCACGGTAGACCGGGCGATGGGCGGGCTGGTCGGGCTGAGCCACCGGATCCACGCGCACCCAGAGCTGGCTTTCGAGGAGGATCAGGCCGCGGAATGGGTAGCTGCAGCACTGGCCGAAGCCGGGTTCGTGGTCGAGGTCGGCGCGTGCGACCTGCCGACCGCCTTCGTGGCCACCGCCGGGTCCGGGCCGCTGGTACTGGCGATCTGCGCCGAGTACGATGCCCTGCCCGGCATCGGCCACGCCTGCGGGCACAACGTCATCGCCGCCGCCGCGGTCGGCGCCGCGCTGGCGCTGGCCCCGCTGGCCGACGAGGTGGGGATCACCGTGAAGGTCATGGGCACCCCCGCGGAGGAGGGTGGGGGGGGCAAGGTGCTCATGCTGGAGGGGGGCGCCTTTGACGGGGTGCACGCGGCGATGATGGTGCACCCCGCGCCGGCCGAGGCCGACAGAATGCACTGCCTCGCGGTGTCGCATTTCGGGGTCCGCTACACCGGCCGGGCCGCCCACGCTTCGGGCTACCCCGAACAGGGGATCAACGCCGCCGATGCCCTCACCGTGGCCCAGGTCGGCATCGGCCTGTTGCGCCAGCACCTGCGCCCCGGCGACCAGGTGCACGGGATCGTCACCCACGGAGGAGACGCGGCGAACATCATCCCGGCGCGCGTCGCGGCAGACTACATGGTCCGCAGCACCACCCTGGAGTCGCTCGAAAAGGTGGAGCCGCGGGTGCTGGCGTGTTTCGAGGCAGGCGCACTCGCCAGCGGGGCGAGCCTGGAGGTGGTGGCGCTGTCGCCGCGGTACTCGGAGCTGCGAACCGACGAAGCGATGGCCGCGGCCTGGCGGCGCAACGCCGGTTCTCTGGGGCGGATCCTGCCACCGGCGGGGAGCCGGCCGATGAGCGCGTCGACCGACATGGGCAACGTGTCGCTTGCCCTGCCGTCGATCCACCCGTTGCTGAACATCGACTCGCTGCCAGCGGTCAACCACCAACCGGAGTTCGCCGCCGCCTGCGTGACCGCCTCGGCCGACCGGGCGGTGCGCGACGGGGCGATCGGGATGGCCTGGACCGCCCTGGACCTGGCCGCCGACCCCGACCAGCGCTCCCGGCTGATGGGAGCGTCTCTCGAGTCAAGATGACGACTTGCGCGCCTTCGGAGTGGGTCGGCGCCGACCGGCAGGTCCTCCGACCGCCAGGTCCTCCGACCGCCAGGTCCTCCGACCGGCAGGTCCTCCGACCGGCAGGTCCTCCGACTGGCCAAGCCTCCGACCGACGGCACGGTCCTCCCGCACTGGCCGGACGCCCATGCCCGCCTCACGGCAGGTGGCTGCTAGGATTACCACGTGTCTTAGGTATTACGTATCGGAGGACGATCGTGCGATTAAACAGCAAGGGTCAGGTGACCATCCCTGCGATGCTACGAGAACGCCACGACCTGCGCGCGGGCGACGAGGTAGAGGTGGTCGACGATGGGGGCATTCTGCGTATCGTGCAAGCCAGTGTCGGGGAAACTCGCGGAGAACGACTTGTGGAACGGATGCGGGGCAAGGCGACCACTGCGCTCAGTACCGATCAACTCCTCGGACTGTTGCGCGAAGATTGAGCTTGACCCTTGTCCCTTCCCGGCCGGAGAGATCGGTCACGCTGGTGGACTCCAGCGTGATCCTGGATGTGCTTACCCACGACGTAAAATGGTCCCACTGGTCCGAAACAGCCCTCGCCGGGGCGAGAGACACGGGCAACCTGGTGATAAACCCCATCGTGTACGCCGAGGTCTCGACCGGGTTCGAGAGGATCGAAGACCTTGACGGCGCCATCCCCGAGACGGACTTCGTCCGGGAGGCACTCCCTTACGAGGCGGGCTTCCTCGCGGCCAAGGCCTTCGTCGCCTATCGCCAGCGCGGTGGCCTGCGCCGCTCCCCACTTCCTGACTTCTACATCGGCGCACACGCCGCAGTCCGAAAGTATCGACTCCTGACTCGCGACCTCGCCCGCTACCAGACTTACTTCCCTTCCATCGAGCTGGTCACGCCCCCGTAGCCACTCGATCCAAAGCTTCCCGGTCGCAAAATCCTCGGTCAGCGGTCGCCAGCCGGTTCCACCGGTATGAACCAGGCGAGACCCTCGAAGCGGGCAAATCCACGATCAGCGGTTGCCAGACGGCATCCATGCGATAGGGCCAGCGCGGCCAGCCAGGCATCTGGCACGAGTATCCCCCGGACCTGCTCGTCCCTGGTGACAATGCTGCGGAACCTGTCCCAGGTAGCCGCCGTGGGCACGAGCTGGCGCGCTCGCGGGGCCGCGAGCAACGCGTCCACGAACTTCAGTGCGACCGGCGCGGGCGCAGGATCGGCCATGATCCTTGGGTTGGTGACAATTCGGACCAGTCCCAAAAGCACCGTCTCGACCAGCGCCAGCTCCGAACCGGCGATCACTGTTGACAGCCAGCTGGCGTAGCGATCGTGGTCCAGCGCTTCGCGGCGAAAAGCGTAGACCAAGACGTTGACGTCGGGGAGGATCACCGCCATCCTTCGGCGTCCAGTGCCTCCCAGATCGCCGACCGGTCAGTCAGGTCTATAAGGAAGCCTCCCTGAGGAGTGCCGTACGAAGGCAGCTCCGGCACCCCCCTGTCCTCGGGTTGCGCGGCGAGCACCGCCCGGAGGCCTTCCTCGACAACGCTGGTGAAAGTTCGTCCCTCGTCTGCGGCTCGCCGCTTCGCTGCCTCGGCGAGGCCGTCAGGCAGATTGATGGTTGTTCTCATGCATACGAGCATACCGCCACTCAGTGACTCGGGAACACGTCCCGAAGCAGGACCGACAAGCCGTGGAAGCGTGCACCTCCCCCTCGAACAGCTCCACTTGGGCCTCCGGCCCGAATGCTCCCGCAGCGACAGCTCGCTCGAAGGACTCCACCGTCCAGCTCCAGCGTACGTCGGCGAGGGCGCTCACTGACTCCCAAGCATATCCTCCTCACGCCCCTCGTAGCCGTTGGCGGGCTACTTCGAGCCCGGCTCCCCGAGCTTGGATCTCGTCTGGCGCAGCCGATCCCGGATCGAGGCGGTGAGGCCTGGCGAGTACAGCATGGCCCCGCCCAGTGCCAGAGCCAAACCGGCGAGGAGCGCCACGATCACCCCCGCGCTGATCCCGATGCTGGCGTAGAGGTCGGAGCCGGTGGGCGCGATCGCCCAGAAAATCACCGCTCCGAGGGTCGCCAAGCCCCCGGCCGCCACCAGCACTCCGCCGGCTCGGTGATCGTCGAGGTTCCCGCCCAACGCGGGAAGCGCCCCGGCACCGACCAGCGCTCGGGCGACGAGCACCGCCAGACCCACAAGGAAACCGACGAAGCTCAGCCACCCCCAGCCATGAAACCCGTTCTCCGATTCGTGTCCCAAGAAGTCGACACCTGCGGAGAGCCAAGGAATCAGCAAGCCGATGAGCAGCACGACCAGTGACCCGGCGGCGACCAGCTGCCCGAGGGGCCACCGGCGCAGGCCGCCCAGCGACCCGCCGCCCGAACCTGCCGGGCCAGCCGAGGAGCGCGGAGCCGACCGGGTGCCACAAGACGGGCAGAACTTGACACCGGGAGGGGTCGTTGTCCCGCATGAGGTACAGAAAGCCACACCCGCCATCGTAGGCCGGTCATCAGGGCCACCGGCGCGGATAGAGTCAAGGGACATGGAAGCTCAGCTCCGCT
>JBOGGT010000056.1:0-25457 GCA_050744225.1 Acidimicrobiales bacterium
CTACGAGCTGGACGACGTACGCGGGCGCATCGAACAAGCGTTACGAGCGGTAAACCTCGCCGACCGCGCGACCGATCAATGCGGGTCGCTGTCAAAAGGACTTCGGCAGCGGGTCGCGCTGGCGCGAGCGTTGCTCAACGACCCCTCCGTGCTGTTTCTGGACGAGCCGACGTCTGGCCTCGATCCTGTGGCAAGCCGCGAGGTCCATGACTTGATCGCGTCGTTGCGTGAACGGGGCGTGACGATCTTCCTCACCACCCACCGACTGGAAGAGGCCGAGCGGCTGTGCCACCGGGTGGCGATCCTGAACAAGACGCTGCGACTGATCGGCCGGCCCGACGAGCTACGCGACCACCTGTTCAGCCGATCTCTGGACGTGCGAGTCCGCACGCACCTGGAGGACCCGAACACGGTGTTCGGCGGATTGCCCGGGGTCGAGGGCTGGGAGCGGGCGCCGTCGGGCTACGCGCTCGCCGTCTCAGACGCCGAGATCGCGGCCCCGCAGGTGGCACGAGCGCTCGTCAGCGCCGGAGCCGACATCCTCTCGCTCGCCGAGTCCCGCCACTCGCTGGAGGACGTCTACCTGGAGCTGATCGATGAGGACGTGGAGGCCAAGAGCCGATGAACTTCAGTTGGACCCGTGTCAGGGCGATCACTGTCAAGGAGCTGCGGGACTATCGCCGCAACCATTTCGTCATCGCCACGATGACGGTGATGCCGCTGCTCTTCGTCACCCTGCCGACCGTCCAACTGTTCTTAGCTAATGCGACGGCGGACACCACCAAGCTCAACACGAGGATCGGAGCCTCGATGCTCTACATGCTGATCATCCCAGCGTTCATGCCTTCCACCCTGGCCGCTTACTCGGTGGTCGGCGAGCGCGAGCAGGGCACGCTAGAGCCCGTCCTGATCACGCCGATCCGCCGAGAGGAGTTCCTCATCGGCAAGGCGCTGGCCGCATTCGTCCCGACCCTCGTCATCTCCTACGTGGTCTTCGGCGTCTTCCTCGCCGCTGCGGCCCTCTTCGCTCATCCCGTGGTCGTCTCGGCCCTTTACTCGGGTACCCACGTGCTCGTCCAGGTGCTGTTCACGCCGCTGCTCGCAGGCTGGGGAATCTGGGTGGGGATCGCCGTCTCCGCCCGTTCCACCGATGTCCGCGTCGCCCAGCAGCTGAGCGTGCTCGGCACCCTCCCGCTACTGGCCATCCTGGCGCTGATCTCGCTGAATGTGATCGCCGTGGCCGCCGTTCTTGCGATCGGCCTCGCCGTCGCCCTGCTGGCCGTCGACCTGCTCGCCTGGCGAGTAGTAGCGGGCGTGTTCGACCGCGAACGACTGATTACTGGCGCGCGTAGTTGAGACCTTCATGATCAAAGCAGTCGACAACAACGTCGAATCGGCTCACACGAGAAAGGACACAAAACGTGACGGCAACGCTGCACGTGGTTAGAGAAAAGAGCCACGCTATGGGGTTCTGGCCCATTGCGGAACTCCGACGTGGCACGTTCCATGTTCTGCTCGATGGCAACGATGTCGGCACGGTCGACATGCAGGGCTCGATCGACGTGCCGATCGAGCCGGGGCATCACACGCTACAAGTCAAAGATGGTCGATCCACCAGCAGCCGACGCTCCTTTGTCGCGGCCGACGGAGTGCTCGTCAACTTCCGTTGCAACAGCTCCCGAATCTGGCCCGTCTACCTCGCGTCACTCGTCGTACCGAGTCTGGCGCTCAAGCTCAAGCCCGAGTAGCCATGCGAGGTCGTCCTCGCCAGTTTCGATGCAATCCGCGATGGCGATATAGACGGGCTGAGCCAGCTGCTGGCGGCCGACGTGCAGTTGATCGTTGACGGAGGAGGAAAGGCACCCGCGTTTGCCAAAGGCGTCAGCGGCATCGACAACGTCGCCTGAGTGCTCGCCTCGTTCTTCCAGTTGCTCACCAAGATCGATGTTGGCCTGGAGCCCCTGAGGTGAACGGGCAGCCAGGCGCCATCGTTCGCGATCGGGACAGCAAGGTCATCGGTGGCTTGACGCTCGACATACTCGACAGCCAGGTCCAGACGATCCGCTCGGTGCTCAATCCCGAAGAGCTTGGACACCTGGGCACAGTCGCCGACGTATGGGTCCTCGGCCGCGAGCTGAAGCAGGCTCGCCGACCCAGCAACTGACGCTTGGGCCTCGTGGACTTGCGTCCCCGCGCCTCGCCACCAACTTGGCCGCCGCCCCCGGCTGGGTCTGCGCTCGACGGGGGGTGTAATACGTGACCCTGTCATGGGCGCGGACCCGACCCGTGATCGCGAGCGCCTGCACGCGATCGTTGGTGTGCAGCTGCCATCCAGCGCGTTGGCGGCCAAGCTGCGGGTGTCGGAGATGGCACTTGGGCCCTCGGCGCGGCCGTCTACGCCGACAGTGCCGAGACGGTCTTGCTCCTGGTGGAGTCACTCCGGTCCAAGAACGGAGAGACGGCGAGCGAGGCCACCAGCGGCCTGGCCGACGCCGCCGCGGCGAACGCGTCGTCTGAGGTCGTCGCGGCTCTTCTCGCAGCGGGCGCCGATCCCGCGGTGACCGACTCCGACGCCGGGCGCTCCGCACTGCGCTGCGCGGTTCGAGTCGGCGACGAGGAGACCGTGGCCTTACTGATCGGTTCCGGCGCGACAGACGACAGCACCGGCGTCGACCGATTCATCGGCGCCTGCCTGGCTGGCGACCGCCACAGGGCCGAGCAGCGCCTCGGGGAGCACCCCGAGCTACGCGAACGGTTCACCGAGGACGATCGGGCCGTCATTGTCGGGGTCGGCCCGTCGTGGCCTGCCGAGACGGTCGCCCTGATGCTCGATCTCGGGTTCTCACCCCACCCGCAACGGGTTCGGCGAGCAGCCGCTGCACAGCTCCTCCTTCCACGGAAATGCCGCGGTGGTCCGGGTGCTCCTCGACGCCGGAGCCGACGTCGACGGCCGCGACGGGCGCTTCGAGACCACCCCGCTGGGCTTCGCCACCGTGGGCAGAGGCGAGCAGTCCGGCAAACCAGGCGAATGGATCGATACGGTACGCCTCCTCATAGAAGCCGGGGCCTCCCGAAACGGTGTGTGGATCTCTGACAAACCGCCGAGCGAAGAGGTCGCCGAGGTCCTGCGGAGCTACGGGATCACCCCTGCAGAGCCGGGCGAGCAGCCCCATGCTGGCGACCAATTGGACAGTCCGGGCTCGATCGGCCCCGGCGTGATGGCCGACGTCGCCCGCCACCTCGAAGCCGCTTTCCGGGACGAGGATCTCGACCTGCTCGGATCCCTTCTGCACCCTGAGGTGACCTGGCCGGTCTCTGCCACAACAGTTCTCAGGTCATCGAATGGTATCGCGGCTTTCAAGCCGAGGGAACCGTCGCCAGGGTAAAGGGTTTCGAGATCGACCGCGACGCCGTGGTGCTTGCTCTCACCGTGTTCCTTCGCGCCGAGGGGGTACGACCGGCGCCACCTCAAGAACTCTGTCAGGTGTTCACGGTCGAGGGCGGCGAGATCGTCGAGATCCGGGCCTATCCCGACCGTGCCGGCGCTATTGGCCTTAGCCTGCTCACTGGGTTAGGCGAAAGTGGGCCGTCATCGGGCACCAAACCCGAAGGCGCGGTTGTGGTTGAACTCTCACGCCGTGGCTGCCACTCGCGCGAGCTGCTGCGTGATGGTGGTGACGAGTCCATCCGGGACCCCTGTTGCCTCGTCCCGGGCGGCGGTGATGGCGTCGCTTGCTCGAGACAGGAGATCGTCGATCACGTCGGACGCGGCAGCCCGGCCCATTCCCCACTTCGTCGCCTCCGCCAGGATCCGATCTCTCGTCACTCGACGCGTACGGTGCACGCCGTCGACGTACATCGCCAGGCGATCGTCCCCGTAGTGCAGGGTGGAGAGGAGGTCGTAGAGGGGACTCAGCCGAAGGGCGCCGGCGCGCTCGTGGAGGAGCGAGAAGTTCTTCGCATGAGCGTCCCCGTTCCCCAGGAGGCTGTTCAGGACGACCGCCCCGAGCAGGCGCTCCAATGAATCTGGGGATGCCGCCGTCGCGAGGATTCCGGCGATGCGGGACAACGACGGCCCACCATCCTCCTCGTACTTCGTCTCGGGAGGGATGCCCATCGCCTGGCAGAAATCCTCCTGGTGGATCCGCCGAACGGTGCCATCGGCAGCGACATCTCGGTCGTACCGTTCGACCACAATGAGCTTTCGGCCAGCGATCTCCGTTGTCTCTACCTCCGCGACCGGTAGGCCGAGGTGCTTGGCGACCCGCATGCAGAATGCTTCGTTCTCCACGGTCATCGGATATGCAGCGACTTCGGGTTTGAGGATGTGCGTCGACGGTGTTCCGTCGATCGGTCGGCCCCACCGACCGTCGGGCATGCGTGTGAGAACCAGCTTCTCCTGCACCCCGGCCAGGGAGATGCGCACACGTCCGCCGGCGCCGAGCGGCGCACTCCGGAGCTCCCGCACGAGCGACTCGATCTCGTCGGTCGACAGCGGCTCTGCCGTCGCAGTCGTTGGCGACGCGGGAGGTGGGTCGTCAGCCGGCTGGATCACGACGGCGCCGGCGCAGTCTCGACCGAGTGCACGAATCAAGCCGAAGGTGTCGTTCGAGGACTCGCCGACCCCGCGGGCGATGGCCCTCCTGGCATCTCCCTCGGGGAGCAGGCCGTCGAGGAATGATCGAACCATTCCCTGGGGGTAGGTGCGCGCCGCGACGGGGAGCGAGAGCGTAAGTAGCGGCGTACCGAGTGCATATCGGCCCAGCGCCGTGTCCGTGTATGTCAGGCGCGGCCCGCGTCGGTCGGCTCTGATGGTGGCGACGTGGTCCCCGTAGAGCCAGACGGCCAACTCCTCGGCCATCACCAGTCAGCCTTGTCCAACGTCATCCGTACGCCCAGATGCCGGAGCAGACGGAGGGTCCTGGTGAGCTGTTCGGTCTCCTTGCCTCGCTCCAGCTCCGACAGGTAGCTCCGCTGCAGCCCCGTCACCTCGGCCAGTTGTGCCTGGGTCAGACCGGCTTCGGTCCGGTAGTGGCGGATGGCATCACCCAGTGACGCGGCGCTGTAGATGCGGTAGGGACCCGGCCCTGCAACATCTGTCGGCATATCCCAGTATCCTAGCAGTTCCCGTATATCCCGACATTACCACGATGTCCGGATATCCCGCCAAAGAAGAGACAAGCGTATCGGGATAGCCGCACAGTGGCGGGCCGCTTTGTAACTCGGAGGGCGATGCCGTCTTGTATGCCGTCCAGTCAACCCAGGGTCAGGATCTCCGGCACGGTCGGGGGGCTCCGAGCTGCTACCTGCCATCGGCGAGGCCTTCGTTTCTTCTCCTATCCCTGACGCCGAACGGGGTGCGATGGCCGAGGTCCTTGGGAGACGCTCTCCTAGCGCGCTTGGTGGGGGCCTCACGAACCTCAGTCGGGCGCTATCGCCGCAGGCAACGCCCCCACGCCGGACCGGATAGCAGACCGTCTGCACTTCTTGGTCCTCGTCGTGGCTGACCTGGCCAGGTTCTAAAATTCGCGGGGGCGGTGCTGTTTTGCCGTCCGAGACCAGCTTTGAGAAGCGGTCAGATCCGATAGAGTCTGGAGCAGGAGGCACTCGCCACGTCCGTCGAGTTGAACCACACCATCGTCGCGGCCAAGGACCGCCAGGTCTCTGCCGAGTTCCTGGCGGGTATCCTCGGCTTGGAGGTTGGGGAGGCCTGGGGTCCGTTCCTCCCCGTGGCCACCAGCAACCGCGTCACCCTGGACTTCGCGACCAGCACCGAGTCGATCACCGCTCAGCACTACGCCTTCCTCGTGTCCGAGGACGAGTTCGATGGCTGCTTCGAACGCATCCAGGCTGCTCGCGTGACCTACTACCCCGAACCCAACCTCAGCCGCCCCGGCGAGATCAACCACAACGACGGTGGACGCGGTCTGTACTTCTTGGACCCGGCCGGACACGGTATGGAGATCATCACTCGCCCCTACGGAGCGGAACCGGCTGAGGGCCTGGTCGGAGCTTCGGGCGCGCCTGCGGGTCGTCGCAGTCATCCCTTCGGCCGTCCGTCAGAGGATCCTCTAGCGCAAACCAAACACCTGAGGGGGATCGTGCCGACGGCGGCTGAGGAGCATGAGGATGCGCCTCGGATTGTCCCGCTGGCGGCGGCCGAGGCGTTTCCTTGGCTACCGAGAGAGTTCGGAGTGGGTGCACGAAGCGGATCCGATCATCGATGCCCTACGCGGGGACGCTGTCCGGACCACGCCTGAGTTGTTCCAGTTGATCGAGCCGGCGATCAGCCACACGACCGAGGTGATCCTTCAGACCGACGATTCAAATTTCTGTAATTTGCTCGGTTGCGCCGTGCCGCCGTGCCCACTCACCCCTGGGTTACTACGCTGTCGGGCTCCCGGATGGGCGTTCGAGCGCTTTCCGGTCCCATCCCCCACGCTCGGCGGCGGCCTCGTAGGTGCTCTGCAGGAACCCGAGAAGCACCGCGTCCGGATCGGCGGCTGTGCGCACCACGTCGTAAGGGAGCACGAATTCGCCGAGCGCCTCGTTATACGAGGACTCGTCAGGGGTGACCCGGCAGTCGCGGAAGGTGGCTGGCTCGGGATATGCGTAGGAATAGAAGAGCCCTCCTCCCTCGCCGCCCGGCCAATAGCCACAACTGCTGACTTCATGTGAGTAGGCCTCGTGCATCACGTGCGGTCCGCAGTTGGGGACATGTCCTGTGTACGGCGGCGCCGGTCGACCCGAGAAGCGGGTGACGGCGAGGTCCAACGCACCCCAGAACAAGTGGACAGGGCTGGCCTTGCCGAGGAACTGGCCGCGGAACTCCACGAATACTCGCTGCGCCTCGACCAAGAGCAGCCAGAACCGGTGAGCGTGGTCCGGGTCATAGGTGTCGTGAACGCGGTCGGTGCGGAATGGCAGGGCGCCCTCGATCTCGACTGGAACCGGCCAGATAGGGGTCCCGACACCGAGCTCGTCCAGCGCTGCCATGAGCTGCGCAAAGAATGCCGCGACGGGTTGCGACTCCAGTTGAAACGAGCGTTTTGAACCCGTCACACTGAGAATCTCGAGCTGATGAGAGCACAGGTCGAAGTCGATCTGGAAGCCGGGGCCGGTTGGGTGGGGGATCAGCGAGGTCGTGAGGCCGCGAGCGGTCACGTAGAGAGGAACGTTCCACCAGTGGTTGACCGTCGGGGTGTTCGCCATGCGTACCTTGCCGACCATCTGGGTCAACAACTGCAGAGTGTCGCGCGTGGCCACCCACTCCGCTACCGGCAGGGAGGGCCAGCGCGGCCCGCGCTGGCCAGGTGCGGGTTCGTGCGTCATAGCCGTGCTTTACGAACCGGTCTCGCGGCTATGGGTGTGACGGGGCGGCCGGAGCGCCCTCTATCTCGAAGGCCAGCTCCTCTGGATAGCACCAGTACCAATTCTCACCGGGCTCATAGGAACCCATGACCGGATGATCGCTGGCGTGGTAGTGGCCAGTGGCGTGCCTGCCGGGCGAGCTGTCGCAACAGCCCACGTGCCCACAGCTCAAACAGAACCTGAGGTGCACCCAGTCGCGCCGTCCGGAGGCCAGACAGTCCTCACAGCCCGAGGATTGCGGCATCACGGGCTCGATCATCTCGATGTGTCCACAAGCCTGGGGCATCGTCGCACCTCCTGCGCGTGAGTCTCGTCTCGGTATCTCAGGCTAGACCGTGCGCGCCGCCACCCGGAGCTAACCGTCCTTGGTCAGCACCTGGACCAAATCTTCAGGTCCGGTTTCGCTCGGTAGTAACGAAAGACAGGTAGGAGGCATGACGGCAAAGGGAAGTGGCGGGTGGAGAAATGACGTTGCAAGCGGTAGAGTTCCGCCGTGCCCGAGGTGACCCTCAAAGCATCCCTGGCTCCATGACCTCAGCAGCTGCACCGATATTCGCATTGTCATCCGGGCTGAATCTCTCGCGAGCTCGATGTCGCGCTACCTCATCGACCAGATCGAGTGCCATTCCCACATTCATGTCTCGCCACGAACGGAGGTCACAGGCCTCGTCGGCGAGCAGAGACTCAAAGGCGTCGTCTTGCGGGACAATGGCCGCCAAGAGATAGCGACCGTTCCGGTCTGCGGGCTATTTGTCTTTATTGGCGCCAATTCCTGCACCGGGTGGCTTCCGGGCAGCTCGCCGAAGACGATCACGGATTCTTGCGTACTGGCACGGATGTTCCAGCAAGCCTTCAAGAACGGCTCGATATGGTGCCCCTGGTTCTCGAATCGAGTAGACCGGGCATCTTCTGTGTGGGTGACGTCCGTAGCCGCTCGATCAAGCGCGTCGCTGCAGCGGTGGGGGAGGGTTCGATGGCCGTGCGCTTTGTCTTCGAGCGTCTTGAAGCCGCCGGCCTCGCCCGGGGCTGACTCGCCGGGAATCGACTGAGCACACATGGAGGTCGTGGCGCCAGGGCATGGTATGGATCGAGCGAGGACCCCATGGTATTCGTAGGGCCAACTCCTTATGGCTCGGCCGCTCGACGCCGGTTGTAGAGGCGGATGGCCCAGAGGTAGGCGGTGGCGGCGATTCCGAGGCTCCATGCGACGGCAACGATGGCGTGATCGCCAATGGCGCCACCGCTGAGTAGTCCGCGCACGGTCTCGGTGACGGGCGTGAAGGGCTGGTACTCCGCGAACTGGCGCAGCCCAGCCGGCATGGTGGCCGTGGGCACGAACCCGCTGCCGAAGAACGGCAGCAAGATCAGGATCATCGGGCTGTTGCTGGCGGTCTCGACACTCTTGGCGGCCAATCCCAGAGCGACGGCCAGCCAGATCAGCGCGAAGGCGAACAGGGCCACTATCCCGATCGTGGCGAGCCACTCGAGAGGCCCCGCGCTGGAGCGGAACCCGAGAGCAAGGGCGACGCCAACGAGGATCGCGACGCCGGCGAGGGTTTGGATGAGGCTGCCGACCACGTGCCCGGTGAGCACCGAGGCGCGGGCGATGGCCATGGTGCGGAACCGGTCGATGATGCCGCCGGTCATGTCCATGGCGACCATGATCGAGGTGCCCTGGACGGCTGAGGCCACGGTGATGAACAGCAGCCCCGGCACCACGTAGTTGAGGTAGGCCTGACGTCCCTGGTTCGCGCCGAGGCCGGCGCCGAGCTGGCCGCCGAAGACGTAGACGAACAGCAGCAGGAACACGATGGGCATGCCGACCAGCATCAGGGTCATGGACGGGTAGCGGAGCTGCCGCTTGAGGTTGCGGCGCAGCATGACCCGCGAGTCGCTTAGCGTGTAGGCGAGCGACGTCATGACAGCGGTGCTCCTTGTAGCGCATGGTCGCCGTCGGGCCGGGCGGTGACGTGGCTGCCGGTCACGGCGAGGAACACGTCGTCGAGGTCCGGCGTGTGGATCGTCAGGCGCTCGACAGCGATATTGGCCTCATGCAGCTCGTTCAGCAGTGCACGGAGTGAGTCCGCGGTGCCATCCGCCGGTGCCTGGAGAACGAGTTGGCTCTGATCGGGCGCGGCCGCCGGGAGGAGTTCGCTCGCCGAGCGCAGTAGGAAGGGATCGGCGAAGTGGAGGCGGACGTGGCCGCCGGGGATGCGGCTCTTTAGCTCGGCCGGGCTCCCTTCGGCGACGATCCGTCCCTGATCGAGAACCGCGATGTGGTCGGAAAGCTGGTCTGCCTCGTCAAGGTACTGGGTGGTGAGGAGAACGGTGACTCCCGCCGAGGCGAGCTCGCGGATGATCTGCCACATGGTGCGGCGGCTTGGCGGGTCCAAGCCGGTGGTGGGCTCATCGAGGAAGATCACCCTTGGCTGGGCAACGAGGGTCATTGCCAGGTCTAATCGCCGTCGCATCCCGCCGGAGTAGACCGACAGGGCCTTGTTCGCCGCGTCGGCGAGGTCGAACTGCTCCAACAACTCGTTCACCCGCCGTTGCCCAGCCGCGCGGCCGAGGTGACGGAGGTCGGCCATCAACCGCAGGTTCTCGGCCCCGGTGAGCAAGTTGTCCACGGCCGAGAACTGTCCGGTGACCCCGATGACTGCCCGCACCGCGTCAGGGTCGGCAACCACGTCGTGACCGGCGATCTGCATGGAGCCCGAATCGGCCTTGATCAGGGTGGACAGGATCCGGACCATCGTGGTCTTGCCCGCCCCGTTCGGCCCCAGAAGGGCGAGAATCGTGCCCTCCGCGGCGGTCAGGTTCACCTTGTCGAGCACCAGGTGGGCCCCGAATGATTTGCACACGTCGCGAGCGACGATCCCCGGCGTCGCGGACGTCGGGTCGGCAATGGCGGAGTTCACGCCGCTCCCCGGTCGCCTTCGCCCGCGGCGGCGCGGCGGACGGTGACGTCGCCGAAGGACGTGCGGGCGCGTAGTTCGATGACGGGCTCGGCCGCGTCGGGTCGCTCGGCGGCGTCCAAGCTGTTTCGCACGTGGCCGAAGCCCGTGTGCAAGTCGAGCCAGGTGGCAATACCAGTGCGCACTCCGAGGTCGACATTCCCGAACCCCGTGTTGGCGACCACGACGCCGCTGACCACTTCGTCCAAGTGGATATCACCGTTCGCAGTCTTGGCGGTCACCGCCTCCCCGACATGGCCTACCTCGATCCTGCCGTTGGCGGCCTTTACCTCAAGGGCGCCGTAGGCTTCGCCGATCCAGGTGCCGCCGTTGCCGTTCCTCACCTTGGCCGGACCGTCGACCCGGTCCACCCGCACGGACCCGCTACCAGTCGACAGCTCCAGCCAGGAGCTGACGTGCCCTATGGCTACGTCGCCCGCTCCCGTCCGGTAGTTGCATCTGCCCAGCGTCCCCGAACACCGCAAAGGGGCCAACGCGGCGTTCACGCTCAGGTGAGAGCCGGAGGGCACCTGGAGCTTGATGTCTATGGATTCACGTTTACGGGCTGACAGACTGGGACCGACAACTCTGGCAAAGGGTGTCCATCGCAGGGGCGCGCTCACCGTGAGCACGCCGTTGGCGTAGTCGACTCGCGTCTGCTCGGCGGCGGCGACATCGCAGGCATTGGTGTGGTCGCTCGGTTGTATATCGACGACAGTGTCGGCGCGCTCGGTCGCGACGACCCGGACGTCCCCGACGCCGATCTCCACCTTGACCGAGATCGGATCAGAGGTATCGAAAGTTCGCATGCCAGTCCTTTCCTTGTGTGTTGACGATGTCCAATACGGGTAGGTGCCGGTGGTGCCTAGCGCGCCCAACCGGTGATGCGTCTGGGACCCTGCGGTCCAGCGGGATCAAGCCGGCTTGGCGGGTCGGCCCGTTCCACGGCGGCTGCTGCCGCTCTCACCAGCCAAGCGTTGACGGAGAGGCCCTCGGCCGCCGCCGCCTCGTCGACGCGGGCCTTGAGGTGGTCGGGCATGCGCACGTTGACCCGCGCCATCGCCTCGTCGTCCCTGGACGGGACACTCATCGGCGGGGAAACGGTCGTCGCCCAGCCGCCCGCCCCGTCCTGCGTCGGGACGCCGTCCGGGGGGACAGGTGGAGCCGTCACGACGAACTCAGGTTCTCGACCGCGAAGGCGTAACTCGACCGAACCGGGCGCCAGCTCGCAGGTGATCTCTTGCGCCGCGGCAGCGAGGGCGTCCAACAACGACAGGCGCAGGGCCGAGTCCAGTGGCGCAGCGAGACGCTCAGCCAGGGCCTGAGCTTCCTCACCCCCGGTTGCGGCGGCCCCCTGGAGCTGGCGGTGGATGTCCTCGATGTACGGCCACAGGTCCATGGTGCCAGTATGGCACAAAGTTGGCACCTTTGCAAGGCACTATGTGCCATTTATCTGAGATTACCGTCTAAATTGGCGGGGGCGCCGAGTTCCCACCATGACACCGCCCGCCTTCGCTTGCCTCGATCGCCTCGAGAGCAGCCTGGCGCGGTGGAGCTACAGGTCCCGCCGCTGGAAGCTGAGGATGCCGGCAGCGAGGACCACCAGCAACCAGCAAAGCACCCACAACAGGTAAGCCCACCCCGGCCCCGACTGTGCGAAGAACGGGTCAGCCCCCCGGCTCCCGAAAAGCCGGGCATCAAGGAAGCTGCTCGGCTCCAGGTAGAAGATGGCGCCGTGCCACAGGCCGTCGGTAGGCAGCACGTAGCGGCCAATCTGGCCTATGGTGCGCAGGGCGCTGATGTCGAAGGCCGACCCGAGTGATCCCACCACGCCAGCCAGCCAGGCGGACCCGAAGAGGGCGATGCCGAGCACGCCCGCAGCAAGTGTCGACATCCGGGTGCTCAACAACAGGGCGAGAGTCAGGAGGAGGAGCCCTTCCGCGAAGAGGTAGACGGTGACGAGGGCGGGGTTGGGCGGCAGAAAGCCACTCACCCAATCCACCACCGCCATCTCCAGGAAGGACACCGCAGCTGCGTAGGCGGCGAGGAGGATGGCCAGGCCCAGCCACTTTCCGAAGATGACCTCGCAGCGCCTGATCGGCCTGGTGACCACGGTCATGACGACACCCGATTCGATCTCTGAGGAGACCGCGGGCGAGGCCATCGCCGAGGCGCTCAGGGCGACCACAAAGCTGAACATGAACATGAACAGGATCAGTGACTGGGGGACCGCCACCGTCGACTCACCCGAGGTGATGGCGTGTGAGTGGCTCAAGCGATCAAATCCCCAAGCGCTCAAGCCGACCATGGCCACGGTGATCACCGCCAGCGCTGCGACCAGGCGACGTCGGGTCGCCTCCCGGATCGTCAATGCAGCCATGGTCAGGATGCGGGAGCCCATCACTCGCCCAACAGCTCGAGGAAGCGGTCTTCGAGGCTCTGGTGCTCGGGGATCACGGCTTCCACCCGGCCGCCCCGGGCCACGATCCGAGCGACCAGCTCGGGGACCTGTCCCGGTCCGATCCCGTCAACCGTGACCCAGTCCCCGGCGGCATCCCCAGTCCCGCCGCTGTCCCCAGTCCCGCCGCTGTCCCCCGCCCTGCCGCTGTCCCCCGCCCTGCCGCTGTCCCGGGTCAAGCCGCTGTCCTGAGTCAAGCCGCTGTCTCGGGCCTCGCCGGGGTCCCAGGTCCCGAAGCTGGAAAGGTCGGCCCACCAGCCCGGCTCCATCGCCCCGACCTTGAGACGTACCCGGGCTCGGTGGCCGAGCAGCTCGCCCAGGGTTCCGACCGCAATGGCCGAGCCCTTGTCGATGACCGCGACCCGGTCACATACCTGCTCGGCTTCCTCGAGCAGGTGGGTGTTCAGGAAGACGGTGCACCCCCGGTCACGTAGGTCGCGGGTCAGCTGCCTCACGTGGTGGCGTCCCACTGGGTCCAAGGCACTGGTCGGCTCGTCGAGGATAACCAACGCTGGCTCGCCGAGCAGGGCGACGCCCAGGCCGAGCCGCTGCTGCATACCCTTCGAGAAACCGGCCACCTTGTCGTCGGCCCGGTCGGCGAGCCCCACTACGTGGAGCGCGTCTGCGATGGCGTCGGCCCAGGAGGGCTTGGGCAGGTCGAGCAGCCGGCAGTGCAGCCGCAACACCTCGGTGGCGGTGAGCCAGGGCTGGAATCGGAACAGCTCTGGTAGGTAACCGACCCGCCGCCTCGCCTCCCGGTCGCCTATCGGGGCACCAAGCACCATCCCCTCCCCGCCGCTCGGGCGAACCAGGCCGAGCAGCATCTTCACCATGGTGGTCTTGCCCGCCCCGTTCGGCCCGAGGAACCCGAAGACCTCGCCCCGTTGCACGGTTACGGATAGTGACTTCACGGCCACCGTCCGCCCGTAGTGCTTGCGCAGGCCCAGGGTGTAGATGGCGGGCGAGATGCCGGGCTGCTCGGGCGGCGCCAAGGTGGTTGACTCAGCCGATCTGATCTGCGACACCTACAGCGCCTTCCTGGTTGACCAGCCCGGCCACGACGTGCACGATGCCCGCGCCGTCCTCCCATACCACCGCCGAAGCCACTCCCGACGGGTCGGCGATCACCACTCCGGGGTGCCCCCCGACCTGCACGGTCTGGGAGGCCAGGCCGGCCGGGGTGGGCACCGGCAGGACGGTGGAGAGGTTCCCGAGGAGCCGGACTTCCTCGGCCAAGCCGGAGGTAATCCCCGGTCGGGACAGGAGGAAGGACTCGATCTGGGTCAAGGACGCTCCGCTCGAGGACGCCGTGGGCCTCTGCATGGCCAGGATTGCAAGCGTCGGGATCCCGCTGGCGCCCGATCCGTAGCCGACGACCTCTCCGGGCCCCGCGTCCAGGGTGAGCGTCGAACCTGCCAGGGTACCGGCCGCGGCGTCGAAGGACACCGTGGCGGTCACCTTGGGCTGTACGGAGTAGGTGGTCGGGGAACCAATCCCGGACGGGAGGTGCCTGGGCAGGGACACCGACAGACCGGTGAGCGCGTTGGCCGCGGTCAGCGACCGGACCTGGTCGGCCGCGCCCGCAGACCTCCACCGCAGCGTACCGAACGGGAGGGTCCCGGTGCCATTGGGCGTCGGGAAGCCGGCCAGGTTTCCCTCGCTCACGAGGCTCATGAGTTGGGCGGCGCCCTTCAGATCCTGGGCGGTGACCTTGAGGGGAGCCACGTGCGTCGGGGCGAACACGTTTGTGAGCGTTGCGGCCGCCGCGGTGCCGACCAGGGCGGCTGCGGCCACCCCGGCGGCCACCGTCGCGCGGGCTGAGAGCTTGGCCACCCCCGCCCTGCGGGGCCGAGGGTTCGGGAGCGATGGAAAGCCCGACTGCGCCTGCCCCAACGGCCCCAACGGCCCCATCTGCCCCATCTGCCCCATCTGCCCCATCTGCCCCGTCTGCCCCAACTGCTCCGCCAGGTCGTCCCAGCCCCGATCGACGTCCGCCACCAGTTGCGGGCCCGACAGCAGCTGGGCGGCGCGGGCTGCGTCGGCTGCAATCCTGGGCCGCCGTGCCTGGCACCTGGGGCAGCGGGCGACGTGCTCGAAGGTCGAGTCGGGCACCGCGAACGGTTCGTCCTCGATGCGCCTCAGCGTCCCGTCAGACCCGTGAAACACCGTTCATCTCCTTCCTCAGAGTCGCCTCGGCCCGGCGCAGCACCGTGCCGACCTGGCCGACCTTGACGCCGAGGACCTCGGCTATCTCCACATAGCTCATGCCGCCGTGACGCAGGACCAGCACCATCGCAGGCCGTTCGGGTAGCCGCGAGAGCGCAGCGGCGAGCTCGGCGCGGTCCTCGTTGGCCACGACGGCATCCTCGGGGCCGGGGACCGATTCGGGCGAAACGCTCAAGATGTGCCGTCGCTCTCGCCGGCGATTACCTCGCGCCACGTTGAGCGAGGCGTGGACCGCCGCCACGCGCACCCACCCCGGGGCCCTTTCCACATCGCCGCGGAACCGCTGGTGCGCGGCGAGAAAGACTTCCTGTGCCACATCCTGGGCCGCGTGCACGTCACCGAGCACGCTGGCTGCCAGCCTCACGACCGGCTGGTAATGCTCCCGGTAGAAGGACTCGAACGCGGACGGGGCGGGCTGGCGACCCTCCAAGCCTTGACGTTCCGGGAAACGATCTTGAGCCATCAACTCAACAGCACCACAGACCGGCTGAATGTGACAAGAAGTTGCCCCCTGAGGTCCATGCTAGGTTCGTCGTGCCGCACCGTGCCGCGCCGTGCCGTGCCGTGCCGTGCCGCGCCGCGCCGTGCCGTGCCGCGCAGGGCTTGGGAACAACTCCGCCCTCGGCGACGCTGACTCAGCGGAGAAACCAGAACGACCTGGAGGTGTGAGACCATGCCCGCAGTTACCGCCGACACCCTTGCCCTGCCCCGGCTGAGCGCCCCCGCGCCCGAGTCCGCCGAGCGCCCGATCAATAAGGTGACCACCGCCCCCACCGGCCTGGAGGGCGAGGGATTCCCGGTGCACCGGGCCTTCGCGGGTGTCCCCCTCGCCGAGCTCGACCCATTCGTGCACATGGACCAGATGGGAGCGGTGGACTACGCCCCCGGCGAGCCCAAGGGCACGCCCTGGCACCCCCACCGCGGCTTCGAGACCGTCACCTACATGATCGACGGGACCTTTGCCCACCAGGACTCCCACGGCGGCGGGGGCCTGATCACCGACGGGGCCACCCAGTGGATGACCGCTGGCGGGGGGATACTTCACATCGAGACCCCACCCGAAGCCCTGGTGGTCTCGGGTGGCCTGTTCCACGGGATCCAGCTGTGGGTGAACCTCCCCCGCGCGCAGAAGATGATCCCGCCCGCCTACCAGGGCATCGAGGCCAACCAGGTGACCCTTGTCGCTTCGCAGGACGGTGGAGCCCTGGTGAGGGTGATCGCCGGTGACCTCGGCGGGCACCGTGGGCCGGGCTCGACGCATTCCCCGATGGCTCTGGCGCACGCCACCGTGGCCCCGCGGTCGCAGGTGCTCCTGGGCTGGGAGCCGAGCTTCAACGCCCTGGTGTACGTGCTGGCCGGCTCGGGGAGGGTCGGGACCGAGGGTCGCCCGGTACGCGCAGGACAGCTGGTGGTGTTCGGTCCGGGGGACTGGCTGAGGATCCGGGCCGCCGATGAGTCCCTGGAGATCCTGGTGCTGGGGGGCAGGCCCATCGGCGAGCCGGTGGAGGCGTACGGGCCGTTCGTGATGAACACCCGCGCCGAGCTGGCCCAGGCCTTCGAGGACTTCCGGGCGGGCCGGCTGGGCACCATCCCCCCGGGCGCACTCATGCCGTACCACTACGATCCAGAGCCAGCCCGAGCCGAGCACACCGGCATTTGAAGTAATCTTGCCCGGCGCTGCCCCCATCCTGTGCCCACTTCCGACCCGCCACGCCGCCGCCCGACCCTTCATGGAGTGATTGCCTGCAGTTAACTGCAGCTAATCACTCCATGAACGCCAGCCAGCGTCCGGCGGCGAACGCCCCATACGGATAGCCTCACCAAGTGATGCCCACAGAACCGATGAGCGCCCGGCTGGAGGAGCTGGCCAGGCGGAAGGCCGAGGCTCTCGAAGCAGGGTCACCCCGAGCGGTCGAGCGCCAGCGGTCGAAGGGCAAGATGACCGCCCGGGAGCGCCTCGACCACCTCCTGGACAAGGGCTCCTTCCAGGAGCTGGACATGCTGGCTCGGCACCGCTCGCAGGGTATGGGCATGGAGGACTCCAGGCCCTACACCGACGGGGTGGTCACCGGCTTCGGGACCATCGAGGGGCGCCGGGTCTGTACCTTCAGTCAGGACCCCACGGTCATGGGCGGCTCGCTGGGCGAGGTTTCGGGCGAGAAGATCCACAAGGTGATGGACCTGGCCGCCTCGGTGGGAGTCCCTCTGATCGGGCTGAACGACGGCGGGGGCGCGCGGGTACAGGAGGGGGTGGTGGGCTTGCATTACTACGGAGGCATATTCCTTAGAAATGCTGCCGCGTCGGGATGCATTCCCCAGATCTCGGTCATCCTCGGGGCGTGTGCCGGGGGGGCGGTCTACAGCCCGGCGATGACCGACTTTATCTTCATGGTCGCGGGGACCTCGCACATGTTCATCACCGGGCCCGACGTGGTGCGCTCGGTGACCGGTGAGGACGTCACCCTGGAAGCGCTGGGCGGAGCGATGAGCCACGCAACCAAGTCGGGCGTGGCCACCTTCGTGGCCGACGACGAAGCCTCCTGCCTGGCCGAGGTGCGCCGGCTGGTGGGATACCTGCCCTCCAACAACCTGGAGTCGCCGCCAGTGGCCGAGCCGACCGACGACCCGGACCGTGCGACCCCCGAGCTGGCGTCGATGATGCCCGCCAGTCCCAGCCAGCCCTACGACATGAAGGCGGTGCTGGGTGTCGTCGCCGACGAGGACAGCCTGTTCGAGTACTTCCCTCACTGGGCGCGCAACCTGGTCTGCGCCTTCGCCCGCCTCGACGGCCACGTGGTCGGCCTGGTGGCCAACCAGCCGGCGGTCCTCGCCGGGGTGCTCGACATCGACAGCTCGGAGAAGGGGGCCAGGTTCGTGCGGACCTGCGACGCCTTCAACATACCCATCGTGACCTTCGTGGACGTGCCGGGGTTCATGCCCGGCACCGACCAGGAGCACGGGGGGATCATCCGCCACGGCGCCAAGCTGCTCTACGCCTACTGCGAGGCCAGCGTGCCCATGATCCAGATGGTCACCCGCAAGGCCTACGGCGGCGCGTACGTGGTGATGAGCTCCAAGTCGATCGGTGCCGACCTGGCATATGCGTGGCCCTCTGCCGAGCTGGCGGTGATGGGCCCCCAGGGCGCAGTCGAGATAGTGAACCGGCGGGAGCTGGCGGGCGCGAGGGACCCGGAGGCGCGCCGGGCCGAGCTGGTGGACGAGTACGTCGCACGGTACGCGAATCCCTACGTGGCCGCAGAACGGGGCTACCTGGACGACGTGATCGACCCGGCCGACACCCGCCGGGTGCTGATCCGCAGCCTGGCCATGCTGGGGTCCAAGCGAAGCGAGCTTCCCCAGCGCAAGCACGCCAACATCCCGCTGTGAGCCAGGGCCGCCGTGTGGGGTGATCCGGCCCCGCCGACCCGGCCGCCGCCGCCGACCGCGCCGACCCCGGCGGTGCTCGCGGCGATTATCGCCGCGGTGGAGGCGTGTTGGCCCCGACGGACCGCCGAGATCGCCGAGGAGCCGGCTCGGGGGTCCGGCCAGGACGGCGCCGGCTCGGCCTGGCGCTTCAGCGGTCGAGGCTGGGCGAGCCCCACGACCGGGTGGACCCAGCGGCCCACGGGCCGGCGGGCGCCCCACTGGAGGTGACCCGGCCAGGGCGGGAACCCGGCCAGGACCAGCCCGGCGGCGATCAGTCCGTAGGTGTCAATCAGGATCTGCGAGTACCACTGGGAGGGATCGAGCGCCAGGCCGCCCAGGTAGGGGAAGCTGGCCAGCATCACACCTGCGATCACCAGGGCAACGCCCAGCCGATTTCGATGACGGGCGTCACCCAGCACCAGGCCCAGGCTGGGCACGAGCCAGATTGTCTCGTGGATCCACGAGATCGGCGATGCCAGCACACTCACCAGGCCCACCATCACCGCGGCCACCAAGGCGTCCCCCTGCACCCAGGAACGCCGAGCGCGCCGGAGTCCGACCAGCCCGAGAACGCCGACCACCAGGGCGACGATCGGAAGCTTGAGCGAGCCCGGGTCGAGTCGCTCCACTATCCCCCACGCAGACTGGTTCAGGTAGGAGACCGTGGGTCCGGGTCGCCCGGGCTTCCACAGCAGGTGTCCGTAATATGCCACCGATGCTCCGGGCCGGAGTGCAAAGCCGAGCCCGGTGGCCACCGCCCACGTACCCAGCGCCGCCGCGGCCATGCGCCAGCGCTTGGTGAGGACCAGGTAGACGATAAATATCCCCGGTACAACCTTGATCGCTGCCGCCAGTCCCACCAGCACCGCCCGCCCGGACCGGGATCGGCGGCTGGCGCAGGCGAAGATGCAGGCGGCCATGAGCGCCACGTCCACCTGTCCGAAGCTCAGGTTGTCGAATGCCGGCCGAGCCAGCAGTGTCAGGCTGGTGACCATCACCACCGCCAGGCCGCTGCCGATGTGTGACCTCAGCCGGGCAATCAGGGGGCGGAAGCATATCGCCACGCACCCGCCCAGAAGGGTCACCAACGCAGCCACCCATATCCAATCCAGCAGGCCGAGCGGGATGTACGAAGCAGGGACCAGCACCATCGCCGCGAACGGGGGGTAGGTGAAGGGCAGGTGTATGGCGTGCGCCCCGGCCCCGAAGCCAGGTGTGTACAGGGTGCTGCCTGCCCGGATTGCCCCGGCCCCCTGCATATAGACCCTCAGGTCGATCGGCCCAGCTGGTCCAAGCCCGTGGTTGAGCAGGCGGTACAAGGTGATGGCGATGGCGACAGTGGCGACCGCCAGCCCGGCAAGCACCCGGCCAGGCCTCAAGGAATCTGAATCCCTTGCGCCCAGCCTCCGTGTCCTGTTACGACCAGTGACTAGCGCGGTCAGAACCCTCTCCTCCTCGCTTCAGTGGGGCCACTCTAGCCCCGCTAGCCTGGCGTGGTGCGTCAGCCTCACACGAGCGCAGTGCCACGGTGAGGGGAACGCTTGCGCTGGTAGGCGGGGGGGAGTGGACCCAAGGATGTTCCTTTGACGCCGAACTGGCCGAGCGGGCGGGGACGGAGGTGCTCATCCTGCCCACCGCGGCGGCCTACGAGCGCCCGGACCGGGCGGTGGCTTGGGCACAGGACTGGTTCGCGGGGCTGGGGGTCAGAGCCAGGGGTCTAATGGTGCTCAGCCGGGCGGACGCCGAGTCGGAGGCCAACGCAGCCTCGGTGCGTTCCGCGGGGTTCGTCTACCTGGGCGGAGGGTCCCCGCTCCACCTGCGCGCGGTGCTGAAGGACACCCTGTTGTGGGCCGCACTGCGCGAAGCCTGGGAGGGCGGTGCGGTGGTGGCCGGCTCGTCTGCTGGGGCGATGGTGCTGACCGACCCGATGGTCGACCCCCGTGGCGGGGCATTTACCCTGGGCCTTGGGCTGGTGACCGGCCTGGCGGTGATCCCGCACTTTCCCGGTTGGGAAGACCACCGGGTCGCTAGGACGGTGGGCCTGGCGGCGGCCGGGTTGGCGGCGGCCGGGTTGGCGGTCGTCGGTATCGAGGAACGCACCGCCTTGATCAGTGAGCCCGACGGCACCTGGCGGGCAGCCGGGGCGGGCAGGGTCGAGATCAAGCTGGACGGGGCCACGGTCGGCCTGGAGGCCCTGTCCCGCTGAAACCGTCCCGCTGAAGTCCCAGAGGGGCCGGTACGATCCGATCCGGTGACCCGGCACAAAGATCGTTTGCAGTACCTGGGGCTCGTGGCGGCCTGCGCGGCGATCACCGCCCCGCTCGAGTTGGCAGGTGCGCGGGTCTGGCGCCGGCCCGGTCGTCTGGCGGCGGCCCTGGCTCCTACCGTTGGCGCCTTCGTGGCCTGGGACCTGGTGGCCATTGCGCGCGGGCACTGGGCCTTCAGTCCCCGAACCACCACCGGGTGGGTGCTTCCGGGTGGCCTGCCGGCGGAGGAGCTGGCCTTTTTCGTGGTGATCCCCACGTGCGCGATCCTGACCTTCGAGACAGTCCGGCGTCTCCTGTGACTGGCGATCGAAGGTGAGGCGCGAGTACAGCGCAGCGGCCCTGGCGGCTGCGGTCGCCGTGGTTGGCTGTGAGCTCTTCTGGTGGCGTAGCGGCATCTTCAAGCTCCGCGCCTACTGGGCCTCGATGGCAGTTGTGGCGGTATTCCAGGTGGCGGTGGACGGTTGGCTGACAAAGGTCTCCGACCCCGTCGTCACCTATGACCCGAACCGGATCACTGGCCTGCGGCTGCCACCGGGCATCCCGGTGGAGGACTTTGCCTACGGATTCGCGCTGGTGACAATGGCGACTGCTCTGTGGGAGCGGCGGGGATCCGAGCAGCTTCCCAAGCGGGCTTCCGAGCGGCCCTCAGCGCGGGACCAGGCCTGAGCTTGAGGCGCCAGGTCGTCAGCGCGGCGGCGGCCTTCCTGTTCATGGAGCCCGCCACCTATGCCGCCCACCGCTGGGTGATGCACGGGATCGGTTGGGTGCTGCACCGCAGCCACCACGCAGGCCGGGTCACCGACCTGCGAGCCCGGGCGGCTGCGCTGGAGGCCAACGACGCGTTCCCGTGCGTCTTTGCCTCCTGCACCATCCTGGCGATGGCCCTGGGGGGCCGCCGGCCACCGCCGTCGGCGGTGATCGGCGTGAGTGCTGGAGTGACGGCCTACGGCCTGGCCTACGGGCTGGTCCACGATGTCTACATCCACGCCCGCCTCGGCCGACCTCCGGGCATAGCAGTGTTGGACCGCCTCGCCGATGCCCACCGACTCCACCACCGCTTCGGCGGCGAGCCCTACGGGATGTTGCTCCCCATCGTTCCCAGAGCGGTCCGAGCCCTGTCGGCCGACGACGTTCCCCGATCCTACGGTGCCTGACCCCTGGCATCGCCTGACCCCTGGCATCGCCGCGTCGGAGCACTAGGGTCGCGTGCTGAGTCGACTGGCCACCGGGTCGACCGACCACCGTGTCGACTGGTCACCGCGTCGACCGACCCGTGAGGAGGACCCGTGCCCGAGACGGCTTTGCTGTTAGATGCGAGTGTGGTGGAGCGCGTGCTCGCCGGAGCGCTGCGCCGGGGAGGCGACTTCGCGGAGCTGTTCGCCGAGGATCGGCGGGCGTCCTCGGCCTCTCTGGACGACACCCGGGTGGAGGAGCTGGCGTCGGGGCACGACCGGGGGGCAGGCATCCGGGTGGTTGTGGGTGAGACGACCGGGTTTGCCCACACTGCGGACCTCTCGGAGGCCGGCTTGGCTGCCGCGGCGGAGGCGGCGGCCGCAGTTGCCCGGGGTTCGGGCGGCGGGACGCGAACGGTGGCACTCCAGACTGAGCCAGCCGGTCGCCGGACTTCGGCGGAGGGCGTGGTGGTCTACCCCGGTGACGTGGCCAAGTCGGCCAAGGTGGAGCTGTTGGCGCGGGCGGATGCTGCGGCTCGAACCCAGAGCGGTTCCATCAGGCAGGTTTCGGTGGGCTACGGGGACAGCCGCCGGCGCATGATGGTGGCCAACAGCGAGGGGCTGGTCGCCTCCGACGAACAGGTGCGGACCCGCCTGGCGGTCTCGTGCGTGGCGGTCGGGGACACCGGGATGCAGACCGGTTTCGAGTCGGTGGCCCACACGGTGGGATTCGAGCTGTTCGACCCGGGAGCGCACGGGGGCGTCGACGTGGAGGACATCGCCGCCGAGGCGGCGCGCCGGGCGCTGTCGAAGCTGTCTGCACGCCCGGCACCCAGCGGGGTGCTGCCGGTGGTGCTGAAGGGGGGCACCGGCGGGATCCTGTTCCACGAGGCCTGCGGGCACGGTCTGGAGGCCGACCACATCGTCAAAGACACCTCGGTCTACGCCGGCAGGGTGGGAGAGCTGGTGGCCAGCCCCTTGGTGACCCTGGTGGACGACGGTACGGTGGGCGGGGAGTGGGGGACCTTCTCGGTTGACGACGAGGGCCGGGCCGCCCAGCGAAACGTGCTCATCGAGAACGGCGTGCTCAGCGAGTACATGTGGGACTGGCTGAGGGCTCACCGGGAGGGCCGGGCGTCGTCGGGAAACGGCCGGCGCCAGAGCTACCAGCACCTGCCGATGGTGCGCATGACCAACACCTTCCTGCTGGCGGGAACCGAGGACCCCGACGAGTTGGTGGCCCAGACTCCCTACGGGGTCTATGTGGCAAAGCTCGGGGGAGGCCAGGTGAACACCGCCACCGGGGACTTCGTGTTCGGGATGACCGAGGCTTACCTGATCCAAGGCGGGCATATCACCGAGCCGCTCCGCGATGCCAACCTGATCGGCAACGGCCCAGAGGTGCTGAGGCGCATCGACGCGGTGGCCTACGACTTCGCCATGTGCCCCGGCACCTGCGGCAAGGATGGCCAGTCCGTGCCTGTGGGCTGCGGGCAGCCCACGCTGCGGATCTCGGGGGTGACCGTGGGCGGGACCGCCGGTGCCTGAGGCGGCTTTGCGGTCTGAGGGTTGTGCGGAGCTGGCCTCGATCGCGGAGCGCATCGTCGGCTGGGCGCGCGCCGGCGAGGAGGTGGAGGCGTATGTCTCGCAGAGCCGGAGCATCTCTATCCGGGCCTACGCGGGCGAGGTGGAGTCACTCTCGTCAGCGCAGACCTCGGGGGTGGGCATCCGGGTGGTGTGCCGGGAGCGCCAGGGCTTCGCTTACGCCGGGTCCCTCGATCCCGACGTCCTGGCCGAGACCCTGGCCGAGGCCCGGGACAACGCCAGTTTTGCCACCCCCGATCCCCACGTCGGGCTCGCCGCACCCGACGGGGTTGGAGCCGTGCCGCTGGATCTCTGGGCCGACGACCTGGCCGAGTGCCCCACGCAGGACAAGGTCGCCATGGCCCTGGACCTGGAGGCTCGCGTCAAGGCGGCCGATCCCCGCATCCGGCTGGTCCAGTCGGCGGATTACGGGGACGGCTCTGGCGAAGCGGCGGTTGCCAGCACTGCCGGGATCTCGGTCACCTCCAGGGGCACCGGCTGTTACCTTTCGGCCTCAGCGGTCGCTGGTTCGGGGGACGAGACCCAGACCGCAGGCGGCTACTCGGTGGCTCGGGGCCTGGCTGGCCTGGACCCCGAGCGCTGCGCGTACGACGCGGTGGAGCGCTCCACCCGGCTCCTGGGCGCCCGGAAGGCAGCGTCTGGCAGGATCACGGTCGTACTCGACCGCCGGGTGACCACCACCCTGTTGGGTCTCCTGGCCGGCACCCTCTCGGGAGAAGCGGTCGAGAAGGGTCGATCCCTGTTTGCCGACCGGGTCGGTGAGCGCGTTGGTGTGGCCGGCATCACCCTGATCGACGACCCGACCGACCCGGCGGCCTATGGGGCATCCACCCACGACGCCGAGGGCCTCGCCTGCCGGCGCAACGTGCTCATCGAGGGCGGAGTGCTCCAGGGCTTCGTGTACGACAGCTACTCCGGACGGCGAGCAGGCCGGTCCTCGACGGGTTCGGCGGTGAGAGGCGGGTTTAGAAGCACCCCCGGCGTGGGCTGCCAGGCGGTTGCGCTCTCTCCGGGCGAGCTTTCCCAGGCCGAGGTGATCGATCTGGTCGGCGAGGGGATGCTGGTCCAGTCCATTACCGGAGTCCACTCGGGGGTCAACCCGGTGAGCGGGGATTTTTCAGTCGGGGCGGAGGGGTTGATGATCCGGGGCGGCAGCCTCGCGGAGCCAGTCCGGGAGGTCACCATCGCCTCGACCATCCAGCGGATGCTGGCCGACGTCGTCGCCGTCGGCGCAGACCTCGAGTGGGGCTTGGGCGTGGCCGCCGGGGTCACCCTCGCCATCGCGGAGGTGAGCCTCAGCGGGTCCTGAGGCCCAGCTCGGCGAGGATAGCCGCGAACCTCGAGGCCGGTGCCGCCGCGGCGACAGCCAGTGCGTCATCGATGCGGTCGACGTCGGTGAGCTGGGGGAGCTCGGAAAACCGGAGGCCCAAGTCCTCGAGTCGGGCTCGCTGGGCCTGGCCGGTGAAGGGGCTGCTCATGGGAACCCCGGCGAAGGCTCCAGGGTCCGGCTGGCGAAAGCCAATGGCCCACCAGCCCCCATCCTGCGCTGGGCCCAGGACCGCATCTGTGCCTGTTTCCATGAGCTGACCGAGGCTGGCCTCCAGCAGGGTGGCACTGACCTGGGGAGTGTCCATGCCCAGCTGGAGCCCTGGCCCTCCTGCCTCTGCCCAAGCGTTCGACAGGCGCTCGGCCAGGCCGTCGCCACGCTGGGGGATCAGGGTGAAACCGGGTGGGAGCCACTCGCCGGGTTCGCCGTCCAGGGCGAGGATGCGCCTTCCGGCGCCGCACGCCGCGACCGCTTCCAGCGTGTCCGCCAACGCGGCCTCGGCCAACTGGGCCGCTTCGACCGGGTCCAGCGGTGGGCAGAGCCGGGTCTTGACCCGGCCGGCCACGGGCGCTTTTGCCATCACCAGGACGTGGCTTGCCCGGTGCCCGGTCACCATCCCGCCTCGGCGACTGGTGGTGTTTGAGTGGCCTA
>JBOGGT010000057.1:0-6110 GCA_050744225.1 Acidimicrobiales bacterium
AGTCCGGCCATCGTGAGGGCGGCGAACGTAGCGGTGGCCGCCTTGAAGGCGAATCGGCCCATGACACCTCTTCCTTGCGTCGGCTTACCCCGCGGGAACCCCCCCCGGGCGAGATTGGCACGGCCCAAACGACCTGCCTAGTCCTTATGGTGACGCAAGGATAGTCCTGTTGTCACTAACTAGTCAAGTGTGGGTGAACATCGCGGGCTGATCCACTCGGTATGCCCCGAAATGACTAGCCGACTACCTGTACGATGGTGCCGTAGCCGAGGTAGGGCCAGGCCACCGAGGCCGGCCCGAGCGGCAACTCGACACACCCCAGGCTCTGGGGGGACCCATAGCCGCCCCGGGGGAAGTAGTGCACCGCGTCGCCCCCGTTGAAGTAGGCCACGAACTGCACCGGGTCGGAGTAGTGGGAGCCATCCAGGTTTGTTCCCTGCATGATCTGGTTGCGCAGCCGCTCGTAGACGTTGAAGGTGCCCAGCGCGGTGGGCGCCCCAGAAACCCCGGTGTTGGCCACGCTGTGGAAGACCTGCTTGCCGTTGTGCCAGATGGTGAGGGTCTCGGGCGAGGACTCCCTCGTCAGCGCAAAGTTGTAGCCCCCGGTGTTGATCTGGTGGGCGGCGAGCGCATGGAGCATGGCGTTCCACACCAGAGGCCCGGCGACTCCGTCCGGCGTAAGTCCCTGATCAGCTTCGAAGGCCATCACCAGGCCCTTGGTGAGCTGGTTGTAGTTGCCAGGCTTCCACAGGGCGGTCAGGTTGGTGGGCCAGCCGGTGTTGCGCCAGGCAAAGGTGCCCGCGGGGGGGCTGAAAGCTGCAGCATTCTGCGCGGCGGTGTCGGTGGGAAGGATCGGTATGCCCGCAGGAGTCCAGGAGAGGGGGGAGTAGCCGAGCATCGACATCAGCTGTTGTAGTCGCAGCGTCGAGCCCGCCTGGACGTTGAAGTGGTCAATCTGGCCCTTGGCCAGCGTCGCCCCCTTGGTCGAGAGCACCCCGTCCGGGCCGCCGGGTATGACCAGCTTCTCGTTGGCCAAAGGAGCGTAGGTGCCGCTGGGGGTGAAGGAGAGGGTCTCAGGGCCGCTGCGAGCCCAGGAACCGGGGACCGCCGGCCGCAGACGGGGCATCGGCGTCGCGGAGGAGAGGTTCCGCGAGAATGTGACGCTGACGGTGGCGCTGGCGCTCACCCCGGTGGCGTTGTTCGCCGGCGTTACCGAGGTCACCGTGATTGGGGGGGGCGGTTCGGTGGTGGTTGTGTCGGCGATGGGAGGCCCTCCCGATCCGGGGGGGTTGGCGGCAGAGACCACCTTGGAGCCGCCGCCCCGAGCGACAAGCACGCCCACCGCAACTCCTCCGACCCCGACCAGGAGGCCGGCTACGACCGCGCCAACCACCCAGGCCGAAACCTGTTTGCCACCGGTCCGAGCGCCCATCAGCCTCCTCGGGTGGAGCGGGTTGTGCTGCTCGTGCTTGCCCACCGATTCCCCTTCTCTGCGTTGCGGTGCCCCGGAGCGGGTAATCCAGTCTATAGAAAGACTCCTGACAGGTGTGTCGCGTTGCACCTAATCTTTGCCCGTGACCGACCAGCCTGAAACGCGTGGCGAAAGCCGAGCAGACGAACTCAGGCGCCTGATTGCCTACCATAACCTCCGCTACCACGGCTTTGATGCCCCCGAGATCGCCGACGCCGATTTCGATGCCTTAGTGGCAGAGCTGGCGAAGCTGGACGGAACGGCGGAACTGGCCCCAGGCGCTCCCGCATCGTCAACCTTTGCCGAGGTGGCCCACCAGGTGCCGATGATGAGCCTGGACAACGCTTTTTCTGCAGTTGAGCTTGAGGCTTGGGCCGAGCGCCTGGAGCGACTGATGCCCGGCGCCAGCGGAGGGGTCTTTGCCTGCGAGCTGAAGATCGACGGGCTGGCTTTGTCGCTGCGCTACGAGGGCGGCACCCTGGTGCGCGCCGCCACCCGTGGAAACGGCCTGGTGGGCGAGGATGTCACCGCCAACGTCGCCACGGTGGGGGCAATCCCGCACACCCTGACGCCGGTCCGCACCGACCGCACCAACCGGGGGGCCGGGGTACAGCCGTCGGTCCTGGAGGTCCGGGGCGAGCTCTACATGCGTCGCAGTGCCTTCGCCCGGCTCAACGCCCAGCGAGCGACCGCGGGCCTGGCCCTGTTTGCCAACCCGCGCAACTCCGCAGCCGGGTCCCTGCGCCAGAAGGACCCAGCGGTGACGGCCACCAGAGAACTGCATTTTTGGACTTATCATCTAGCAGAGGTCGAGGGTTGGGAGCCGTTCACCAGTCACCTGCAGAGCCTGGATCACCTCCGCCGAGCTGGGCTGCCGGTAAACCCCGAGATCGTGGGGATCGACGGACTGGCGGAAGCGGCCCAATTTATCCAAAGCTGGGAACAACGACGCCATGAGCTGGACTACGAGATCGACGGGGTGGTCCTCAAGGCCGACGACCTGGCGCTGAGATCCGAGCTGGGGGCCACCAGCCACCACCCTCGCTGGGCCATCGCCTACAAGTTCGCCCCCGAGGAGCGAAACACGATCCTGCGCGAGATCATGGTGTCGATCGGCAAGTCCGGAAAGGCCACCCCGTTCGCCGTGCTGGAGCCGGTGGTGGTGGCCGGGTCCACCGTCGGTCTGGCCAGTTTGCATAATGAGGACCAGGTGAAGCTCAAGGACCTGCGTCCCGGCGATACGGTGGTGGTCCACAAGGCGGGCGATGTGATCCCCGAGGTCGTGGGTCCGGTGCTCTCGCTGCGGCCTGGCGGACTCGCCGAGTGGCGATTCCCGCTCTCGTGTCCCTCCTGCGGCGCGGCCCTGGTCCGGCTGGAGGGCGAGGCGGACACCTTCTGCACCAACCTGGAGTGCCCCGCCCAGCGGGTGCAGCGCATCGCGCACTTTGCCTCCCGGGCGGCGATGGACATCGAGGGCCTCGGCGAGTCCCGGGTGGGCCTGCTGGCCAGCCTGGGCCTAATCGCGGACGTGGGTGACATCTACGCCCTGGGAACACACGCTGAGCAACTGGTGGGACTGGACGGCTGGGGGGTGGTTTCGGTGGACAACCTGCTCGGGGCCATCGAGGCCTCCAAGGCCAAGGCTCTGGATCGCCTGCTGACCGGGCTGGCGGTACGGCACTTGGGCGCGGCGGGCTCGGTGGTGCTGGCCCGGGCCTTTCCGAGCCTGGAGGCGATCATGGCCGCGTCGGTCGAGCGGCTCGCGGCGCTGGAGGGGATCGGGCCAAAGATCGCTGAGGGGGTCTGGGCCTTCTTCGCGGCGGAGCGCAACCGGGAGGTGATCGCCAAGCTGCGCCTTGCCGGGGTGGACCCGAAGGGCCCCGCAGCCCCGGTGCTGGCTCAGACCCTCGTTGGTTGCTCGGTGGTGGTCACCGGCACGCTGGCACGTTGGTCGCGCGAGGGGGCCGAGGCGGCGATCAAGGCCCGGGGGGGTCGCTCGCCCGGCTCGGTCTCGGCTCGGACCACCGCGGTGGTGGTGGGCGAGGCGCCCGGTGCGGCCAAGCTCGCCGCCGCCCAACGCCACGGCGTGCCGGTGCTGGACGAAGCCTCCTTCCTCCGGATGCTCGAGACCGGCTCGGGGGAGCCCGGCACCGGCCCGCCCGAGACCGGCTCGGGGGTCTAGCACCGCAATCCCGGCCTCTCGGGGAGGGGGTCCACCCTTTCTGGGTCTGGCGCTTGTAATCTGGCCTGCGTGGTGCAGTCGCGTCTCGAGGACCAGGTTGGGCGGATCCTGGGCGAAAGATACCGCCTGAGAGGCCTGATCGGGACTGGCGCGGCGGGGTATGTGTTCCTGGCCGACGACGACCGGCTGGGGCGCAGGGTGGCGGTCAAGCTGCTCCACACCGGTTTGATCGGCGATGAAGCCTTCATCCGGCGCTTCCGGGCAGAGGCCAGGGGGGCGGCGGCCCTCAGCCATCCGAACATCGTGGGGGTGCTGGACTGGGGCGAGGACGACGACGGCCCCTACCTGGTCATGGACCATCTGGGTGGGGGCAGCCTCCGGGACCTGCTCGACGCGGGCCACCGGCTGAGTGTGTCTCAGACCGTGGCGGTGGGCACCGAAGCCGCTCGTGGTCTCGCCTACGCGCACCGCCGCGGCCTGGTGCACCGCGACGTCAAGCCCGCCAACCTGTTGTTCTACGAGGACGGACGGCTGGGCATAGCGGATTTCGGCCTGGCCCGGGCTCTGGCGGAGGCCGCGTGGACCGAGCCGATGGGCGGGCTTGTCGGCACCGTGCGCTATTCGTCGCCCGAGGCTGCTCAGGGCCGCTCGGTCGATGGGCGGGCGGATATGTACGCGCTTGGCCTGGTTCTGATCGAGGCGGTGAGCGGGACCGTGCCGTTCCGCGCCGACACCACCCTGGCATCGTTGATGGCGCGGGTCGCCTCCGCCCCCGAGATCCCCAGCTCGGCCGGCGCGCTCAGGGCCATCCTGGTGGACCTGACCCGGATCGACCCGGAGGATCGACCGGACGCAGCGGATCTGGTCAGGGCGCTGGAGTCCCTGGGTGCCGAGCTGGCCCGGCCAGAGCCCCTGCCGCTGGTGCGGGTCCGGCTGGACACCGATCCCACTGCTGCCTTGGGGGCCCTGGATCTGGGGGCGGCCGACCCGAACCCGGTTCCCGGCTCGGTGATCCCGGCCACCCTCCCGGGGGTGTTCGATGTCGACGAAGTCTTGCCGGCGGTGTCCCACCGGGAACGCCGGCGGCGGCGGTGGTGGCCGTGGCTGGTGGGCCTCGCCATGGTCGTGCTGGCGGCGGGTGGCTACTTCGGGTTCCGGGTGCTCACCGCGGTGCCGAGCTTTCACGTCCCCAACCTCTACGGGCTGAGCCCGGCCAAGGCCCGGACCAAGCTCCTCGCAGGCCACTTCCACCTAAAGCTGGCGGGCGACTCCTACAGCGCCAAGGTGCCCGACGGCGAGGTGGTTTCCCAGTCGGCTAAGGCGGGCAGCTTGAGTCCCCAGAGTTCCACCATCGGGGTCAAGCTGTCCAAGGGTCCCCAGCCCGTGCCGGTGCCGCCGGTAACCAACGAGTCCAAGCTTGCCGCCAGCGCCCGGTTAAAGGCAGCCGGGCTGGTGCCCACCTTCACCAACGCCTACAGCGAGACGGTCAAATCGGGCCTGGTGATCAAATACGCCCCTAACACTGGTACCCACCTGCCGGGCACCAAGGTGGCAGTGGTCATCTCGAAGGGACCCATGCCCCGGGTAGTGCCAACATTCGCATCCAACACCCCGTATGCGACCGCCGCCGCGGCCCTTACCGCCGAGCAGCTCAACTCGAAGAAGGTCTCCGCCTACAGCAACACGGTCGACTCTGGCGACGTCATCGGCAGCGACCCCGGTCCGGGCCAGATGACCCCTCGGGGCTCGACGGTGACCCTCACCGTATCGCTCGGCCCCCACTACGTGTCCGTACCCAATGTTTACGGAGAGAGCAGCTCGCAGGCGGTAGCCCAGCTCACAGGAGCTGGCTTCCAAGCGCACGTCTACGGTCCGGGCGGGACGGTCCAGCTGACCAGCCCCTCACCGGGCGCCACGGTCCTGTACGGCTCCACCGTCAATGTGATCATCTTGTGATCTGGCCGGTCGCCACACCCACAGGACCCGAGAGGGCAGCGGCTCCGGTGACAACTGGGGATTGTCACCTCAGCAGCACCGCCCTCTCGCAGATCCTGTGTCTGGTGACATTCTAGGTAACGCCACCTGTCCCGAACAGGACTAAATGATATTTAGTCATTTGTAACTAGTCACAGCGCGCTCGCCACGGCGCACCAGGCATAGCGCGCCCGGCCAAAAGCTGGCACCTCAGCTGGTGATCGCCTTGATCTGTCCGGCCAGGGCCACGCTTGCAGCGTCGACGGTGACCACCTGCAGTGCCGCGAGCAGCTTGGGCAGGTCCCCCTCGACCTTGATCTTGCCGGCCATCCACGCCTGCATCCCGGCCCCAGGATTGGCATCCACAAAGATGGACCTCGCGGTCAAGTAGCCCAGCGTCACGCTCAGGTCCACCGTGTCCAGGTGCCCGAGGTTCATCTCCACCTCTCCCGAGGTGGTGTCCAGGTGTGCATCGATGCTCCC
>JBOGGT010000058.1:0-16227 GCA_050744225.1 Acidimicrobiales bacterium
AATGTGGACAACTGCAACAGCTGGAGCGGCTGGTGCGCCCGCGTGGGTCAAAGCCGGCTGCTCGGCGATTCTCGCGCCACGCCGAAGGCCACCATGGTGATGCCCACCACGGTCTTGGCGTCCACGATCTCGCCGCGGCCCACCATGTCGAAGGCTTCGTCGAGCGTCACCCGCTCGATGGTCATATGGCCCTCCTCCACGCCCTGCGGGCTCTGCTCGCACGGGGTCAGGTCCTGGGCAAGGTAGAGGTGGGTGTGCTCGTCGCAGAATCCGGGCGAGTTGTAAAACTGGGCAATCTCACGGAGGCGGCCGGCGCTCATCCCGACCTCCTCCTCCAACTCTCGCCGCGCAGCCAGCTCGGGTGGCTCGCCAGCGACATCACGCTTGCCCGCCGGAAGCTCCAGCAGCCAGGCGTCCACCGCGGCCCGGTACTGGCGGACCAGGACCACCCATGGTTTGCTACCTTGGCCGGTCGGGTCTTCGAGCAGCGGTACCACCACCACGGCCCCTGGGTGGTGCACGATGTCGCGCTCGAAGCTCTCGCCGGCGGGACCCTCGATGGTGGCCCGGCTCATGGTCACCACGCTCCCGGTACACAGCACCTCCTCGGCCACCAGCCTGAAGTCCACCGTCCTCAGGCCTCCGCCCCGCTCGGAGCCCCGACCGCCGAGCCCCCGACCGCCGAGCCCCTGACCGCCGAGCCCCTGACCGCCGAGCCCCCGACCGCCGAGCCCCCGACCGCCGAGCCCCCCACTCCGAGCCGAGCGAGTGCCGCGCCAATCAGCCCCTTGAACAGCGGATGCGGCCGGTCGGGTCGGCTGAGGAACTCCGGATGTGCCTGGGTCCCCACCCAGAAGGGGTGCTCCGCCAGCTCGACGAACTCCACCAGGCGGTTGTCCACCGACGCTCCCGAGCAGACCAGGCCGGCGGCCTCCAGGCGCCCCCTCAGCTTGGGGTTCACCTCGAAGCGATGCCGGTGGCGCTCCTCGACCACGGTCGCCCCGTAGGCCGCGGCCACCCGGGTCCCACCCCGCAGCACCGCGGCGTAGGTGCCCAGCCGCATGCTGCCTCCGAGGTCGACCACCTTGCGCTGGTCGTCCATAAGGTCGATCACCGGATACGGGGTCTGCGGGTCGAACTCGGTCGAGTTGGCCCGTTCCATGCCGGCCAGGGTCCGGGCCACGTCGATGACCATTGCCTGCAGCCCGAGGCAGAGCCCCAAGCAAGGCAGCCCGTGCTCGCGCGCCCAGGCGGCCGCGGCAATCTTGCCCTCCACCCCACGTTCGCCGAAGCCGCCGGGGATGACGATGGCGTCCAGGTGCCCCAGAGTGGACTCGGCGAGCAGCCCGGTCACCTCCTCGGAGGGGATCCACTCCAGCTCAATCCCCACCCGATGGCAAAATCCCGCATGGCGCAGAGACTCGACCACCGACAGGTACGCATCGGGGAGCCCCACGTACTTGCCGATGATGCCCACCCGCACCGTCGCCACCGGAGCGGCAGCCCTTGCCACCACGGCCTCCCAGCCGGACAGGTCGATCAGGTGGGATGACCCGTCCAGGCCGAACAGCCGGCACACCTGGTCGTCCAGGCCCTCGGCGTGCAGCATCAGGGGCATCTCGTAGATGTTGTCCACGTCGATGTTGGAGATGACGGCCGAGATCGGCACGTCGCAGGTCATGGAGATCTTGCGCTTGAGGGACTCCGAAAGCGGGGATGCCGCGCGGCACACGATGATGTCCGGCAGGATCCCCCGCCCCCGCAGCTCCTCCACCGAGTGCTGGGTGGGCTTGGTCTTGTGCTCACCAGCGGGTCCGATGGTGGGCACCAGGGTGAGGTGCACGTAGCAGCAGTTCGTCCGGCCCACGTCGTGGCGGAACTGGCGGATGGCGTACAGGAAGGGGAGGATCTCGATGTCGCCGACGGTGCCCCCGACCTCGGTGATCACCACGTCCACCTCGTCGGTGGCGAGAGAGTTGATCCGGGCCTTGATCTCGTCGGTGATGTGGGGGATCACCTGCACCGTCCGGCCCAGGTAGTCCCCCCGCCGCTCCTTGGCGATGACCGCGGCGTAGATCGACCCTGAGGTGGCGTTGCTGGCCCCGGTAAAAGCCTCGTCCACGAAGCGCTCGTAGTGCCCCAGGTCCAGGTCGGTCTCGCATCCGTCGCGGGTGACGAAGACCTCCCCGTGCTCGAAGGGGTTCATCGTGCCGGGGTCCACGTTGATGTAAGGGTCCAGCTTCTGCATCGTCACGCGCAGGCCCCGGCACTTGAGCAGCCGCCCCAGCGACGAGGCGGTGAGCCCCTTGCCCAAGGAACTCGCCACCCCGCCTGTCACGAAGATGTGCTTCGCCAAGTCTTCCTCCCGGTCCCGACCAGGTTAGCCGGACTCGTTTGATTAATGGTGCATGGGTGGTTCCGTCAACCCGTGCCCGCCCCCGACCTGCGCGCCCGACTTGACAAGCCAGTCTTGCTTTGGTAGTTTGTCGAGATAGCGGAACTGGGAGGCTGACAGTGAAGCAGGTCAGGCGAAGCAGGCGGCCGGTACGCCTGAAGCGAGCGCTGCGTCCACCACCAGTGCGGCCCTGACCATCTCCGCCACCCCCACCCCCACGACTTCGGGGTCTTCGGCCACCCAGTCCGGCACGGGCGGCATCTTGGCCCCCACGACGCCCGTTCCTGGGCTGGGTCTGTTGGGCACCTCCCTACCAGGCCCGACTCCGGGGGTGAGCCTGGCCAATCCAACCGCTTCTTTACCCGACCTCGCCGACAAAGCCGCAAGCGACTTCGTGGCCACCAACCGCGTGGCTCCTACTTCGCCCTATCTCAGCATCACCACCGGCGCGCACCATCTGGTGGTCCCAGCGGTGTTGCCTAACGGCGCCCTGCCGAGCCTTCCGGGCATCGGGGTCCAAAGCGGCTTGCTCGCCTCGGTGCTGGACCCCGTTGCCGGCTCGGTGGGCTCATTGGTCTCAGACGACCTGTCAGGTTCGGGGTCCCCGGCTGGGTTCGCCACCGCTTACGATCTGGCCGACGATCTGGTCACTGCCGCCACCACCGCCCCAGGCGCTCCAACTGATGTGGTCGCCACCACAGGCGATGGGGCAACCGCGGTCACTTGGTCGGCTCCGGTGGATGACGGGGGAACGTCCATAACCTCTTACGTGTTGAGCATCACCGGGCCCAACGCACCAGCAGCCATGACCCTCGATTGCGGGGGAGCCTCGTCGTGTACCTCGGCCGAGATCGGCGGTCTGGGGGCGGGTAACTCCTACACCTTTTCCGTCAAGGCCGACAATGGGAGCATCGGTGCCGCGGCTTCGACCACCGCCACGATCCCCGCCCTCACCGGTGACAGCGGGCCTTATGACATCGACAATGGGGTGAACCTGGCCAATGGGGATCTGGTACTGAGTTCCACTGACTTGACCATCGCCGGGGTGGGCCTGCCCCTCAGCCTCACCCGCACCTATAACAGCCAGTCAGCAGCCGCGGGGATTGTCGGTGCCTTCGGGGCGGGTAGTGCCTCCAGCGTCGGGCCTGACATGTCGCTGTCAATATCGCCTGGCGGAGCGGTGACCTACCACGCCCCTGACGGATCAGCCAAGGTCTTCGCGCCGGAGCCCTCCGGGTCCTTCAACGGTCCCCCGGACATGGCGGCAAGCCTCACCCAGGCGCCCTGCGGGGACTATGCCTTGGCGTTGGAGCCTTCGGGAGAGGTGGAACACTTCAGCGCCACTGGCCAGCTCAGCTCTGAGACCGACCGCAACGCAAACGCCATCACCTACGCCTATGGCCCCGACGGGACCCTCGCTTCGATCACCGACACCCAGGGACGGCTGATCAATCTCACCGAGTCCGCAGGGCTCATCACCTCCCTCACCGATCCCACCGGGCGGGTGCGGTCTTATGGGTACAACGCCTCTCGGCAGATGAGCACTTTCACCGACCCGATGGGCAACACGACATCCTATGCCTATGACGCCTCGGGCCAGCTCACCAGCCTCACCGATCCCGACGCCAATGTTACCCGCATCACCTACGCTGCTGCCGGGGTGGTCGCCTCGATCACCTACGGATACGGAGCCCCTCCGCAGCCAGCACCGCCTTTGGCTACTATGCCCCCGGCGCTGGGCAGTGCCCCCAGTCGTCCACCCAGGCCTGCAGCGTGGTCACAAACGCCAACGGGAATCGTAACAAAGCTATGGTTAGGTGGTTATAAAGGATGGACTTTGACTTTACCGTCGGCGACTGTGAAACCCACAAAGTCCACTTTCATTTTGATCAAATGTGGGGAGCTCTTCGTATCACCGTAGACGACAAGGCTGTCGTGAAGGACTTTCGCCTATACTCATGGAACTTGACCAATCAATACGCACTTATGGTAGGCAATGCTGAACGACATGCCGTCGTTATTGAGAAAACAAGAAAGCGATTCAATGGCAGTTTGAGGAGGCAGACATATATAAAGTATTCATCGATGCCGAGCTTGTGCAGGAGGGTTAGGTAGCCTAAGTGCAACTATTCACCTCGGTGACCAAAAAATCTGGTGCTTCCGAATACCTGAAGGAAGTTGCTAAGACAGCAAAGTCTGTATACCAAGCATGTGGGTTATCCTGCGTCGCCAACTTTTTCGCGAGTTACTGATGTCGCATGATAAGAACCCTCCTGCTCATGAGATCTTTGAAGTGGCTATCGTGTATCGCGCGGGAATTAGATACCTGGTTACCATGGCGTTTTGGAATCTGGTCCTTCAGGACATGTCGTACCTACCACAGGATGTTGTCATCCGCTACAGAGACAGCGAAATCGTGGTGTACAAAGAGTACTATAATGACCCCGTGAGCGCGTCTTACGCTGTCGAAATGTTGACAGAAGAGTTACAGACAAAAACCGTGCAGGAGTTTTGCAAGGACCGCTCTTTGGACCTCGACCAGTGAGTGGTCTTAACTGGGCGAAATATCTGGGTCCTTCTGACCTCGACAACAGGACCGAGCCCATGTCGCGATTCCTCGCCTACGGCATTGTCCTCAGTGTCTATCTGATGTTTTTTGGCGACGCGATTTACAACGCAGTATTGCTTTGGGCTTCTCCTGGCATTCAGGGCACGTTACAGAGCCTTACTTGGCCTATAGCCGCTAGCCAAGCGCTAGATGAGTTGCTGCAATCTTTCACCGCCGTGGCGGTTGTTTACCTGGTGTTAAAGTGGCGCCGTCTACCAACGAGTTCTATTGGCGTCTTTCCCCTATGGGCTCGACAGCGCCCGACGCGATGGCGGGTGGCGGGCCTCGTGGGCCTGATCGCGTTTGGCGCGCTTTTCGGTGGAGCTATGATTGACGGTTTGCTGACCAGCCGGACGTTTCCGTTTCTGAAGCCCTCTGGGCCAGACCTACTGAACGGCCTGGTATCTGCGTTCAACGCGGGCATTGTAGAGGAGACGGTGGTGCTGGGACTGCTAGTAGTGCTGTTGCGCCAGACCAAAGCAGGCAGAGTCGAGATTGTCCTTGTGGTGACAGTATTGCGATGTTTGTATCACCTGTATTACGGTCCTGGCGTGGTGGGAGTAGTAGTATGGGCGGCCGTGTTCGCAGTGTTGTTCTTGAGCTTTCGTCGCCTTACTCCGCTGATCGTTGCTCACTGGCTGTGGGACAGTATCGGGAACCTGGTACAACAGCACGAGGGGCTGTCGGTCGGATTGATTCTGCTCGCGTCTTTTCTTACCCTTTGCGTGACGCTCATCTGGAAGCCTCGTGATCGAGGCAGGGAACTGTTGTTGCCCGACACCTGAGGCAGCTCGTTCCGGACGATCAGACGGGCGAGGCGCATTGCTGCCGGCGTCACCATGGGCGTGAGGATCTCGGTGTCGTCGACGGTGCCCCGCTGCGCCGGGCCGCTGGGGTGGTTGGCTCGGAGGCTGCTCATGAGCGAGGATGGGGGCATGGTTAACCTGGCGATCGACGGGCCTGGGGGAGCGGGTAAGTCCACCCTGGCTGCCGCACTCGCAGTTAGGTTAGGCTGGGCTTGGAGCGGCTGGACCCAGGTAATGTACGGGGCGCTGGCTCCGGGTGCCCTGCGAGCGGCCATGGACCCGGCCAACCCCGACGCCATGTCCTGGCATGGCCGCGGGGCTGGCCGTGCGTTTCGACGGCCGGTCGGCAATGTGGGACGGTGACGACGTCTCCTGGGCGATCCGCAGTCACGAGGTGACCCAGGCGGCGTCGATGGTGGCGGTGCATCCCGGCGTTCGGGCTGAGGCGCCGAGCGGAGCAGGTGCCGTACCGCCGAGATGGACACAGGTTTGGTGAGCCAATCCGACGGCTGGGCTGGGGTATCAGACGAGGTCGCCCCGCGCGACCAGGCGGCATATTCGAGGCTTCGTCCCAGCCGGAGCTGGGGGTGCAGCAAGTCCTTCTGGGGCACGGACTCGGTGGCGCAGCGTGGGGCTTGCCGCCCGGAACTCACCACGCATCTCGCCGCCCCGGGCAGAACCTTTGTAAGCGGAGGCCGCGATCCACGGGCTGGAGGTGGCTTTGAGGACCCGCGTCGCCCCAAGCTGACAACACTCGTTGCCCCGTCAAGGCTACCCGGTCGGCTACGGGCAAGCTCGTGATTCACCCGCAGTTGGATCGTCTTGGGGGAGAGATCACGGAGTTGGCAGGACCACGATGCCAAAGCGTTGTTCGGCTGCCGCAACGAGCCCAGGTGGGATGGGCGAACTCTCCACAGGGAGAAACTCCCCCTTGTGTTCGCCTGCTATCCCGAACAGGGCTATACCCACCAGGTCCTGGGCGGGGTCGTGACGGACCCGGTAGCGGACACCGTCAAGGTCGGCTCCGTCGAAGGCGGTTGCCCAGGCCTGGGTCGTCTCGTAGGCCGTGGTGGTGTGGATTTCCCCGGTGACGCCGAACCAGCGGCTGCGTGGGTGGGCCACGTCAGCCAGGGCGATCTCCTCTCGGACCCTGAGCACGGAGAGCACCTTGGTGCAGACCAGGCCTTCGGTCACCACCCGGGCCTCTCGGAAGACCTCCACGAAACTGGCCAGGGCCGTTTCGCCCGGGTAGCAGGTTCCTCGGGGCAGGGTCAGGGCAAAGCGCCCGGAGCCGTCCGGGTTGTAGAAGCCGGCGTCCTGATCGGCCCGATGAATGCGCCAAAACACCAGCTCGGAGCCGACCCGGTGCACAGGGAAGCCCTCCAGGTCCTCGGGTGGCGGCCCGAGCGAGGACCTCGGGTTCACTGACCTAGGCGGGCAGCGCTGCGACGAGCGGCCTCGATGGCAGCGTCCGGGTGGTTTCCCTCCGCCAACCATCGGGCAGGGGTCATGGCCTCCAGCAACTCGCCTGGGGTGCAGAACCACGAGGCCACGGTCCAGGCGTCGACGCTGGCGACGTCGAAAAGCTCCAGGATGGCTCCGAGCCCGGGGAGGACGGTCCGGGAGACCGATCCTGGTCGGTCGACCAGCTGGAAGGCCGGGAAGCGCACCTGGCGGCTTCCTCGTCGAAGGGCCAAGAGGCCACCTCGCCGGGCACGGTCATGCACCGCCTGGCGGGTTCCGATCCCCAGAAGATCGGCTAGCTCACCAGCGCCCACCATTGGGCCGAGGTGGCGGTCCCACACCCTTCCGGCGGCCACCAGGATTGCCGCTCGGTGGCCGAGATCCTCTGGCGAGGTGTCCTCAGCCTGGTCATCCACACCTAGGCGCTCCAAGGTCTCGCCGAAGGATTCGCGGGCTCTGGTGACAAAGGTCGAGGACATAGAACACCAGCGTAGGTGTTCGTCAAGTTGTCAAGGTCAGTCAACGGGAGCGCTCCCACCCCTGACCGCTATGCGCTCGCCAACGTTCCGTAGACCAAGGACGACACCTCGTCGATGGTGGCGATGCCGTAAGCCTCGTCGGGGTTCCCGGCATCCAGCACGGCCAGCACGTAGTTGTGCTCGTCGCCCAGGATCCATCCCACGCTGTCGACCTGCCATCCCTGGCCGGCCAGGGGAAGCCAGCCGTTCTTGAGGGCTACCTGGACGCCAGCGGGCACGCCGCCGGTGGCTCCCCAGTCCTGGCCGGCCTCGACGTTGCGCATTAGGCCCAGGGCGTAGGTCCGCGAGGCCGTGGTGAGCAGGTCGTTGGGGTAGGCGTACGCCTTGACCATCTGGAGCTGGTTGGCAGCACTGGTGGTAGTCAGGCCCCACCCGGGAAGGGTCGTACCGGGGATATAGGTGACCGCGGAGGGATCGGTCTGGTCCAGGCCAGCGGCCTGGTCGAAGGCAGCGACTCCGGTGGCGCCACCATCGGAGTCCCACAACGCGGTGGCCGCGTCGTTGTCGCTGGCTTCGATCATCTCGGTGTTGAGGATGTCGTCGGTGGGCGACATATAGGCACCGGGCGGCTGGTCACGTCGCAGCTCGGCCCCCAGGATCTGGAGCTTCACAATGCTGGCGGTGTCCTCGCGCAGCCCGGGAGCCAACAACCAGGTTGCGCCCGAGGCCCGGTCGTACACGCCGAGGGTGACCGTCCCCTCCCGGGTCGCGAGGTACTTGCGCAGGGCTGGCAGCGGGGACGCAGGCGGGCTGGGCGCTACCGTGGCGGGCGGATCGGATGCTGAGGCTGCGACTGCCGCAGAGCTTTTGGTTGTAGGGGTCCCGGCTGCGGTTTGGTCCGAGGGCGTGGACCCAGGGCCGGCTGGGCTCGAAGCGGCTGGACTCGATGACTTTGCGGTGGCCCCCGATCCCACAGCACCCGACCCGCAGGCGGCCAGGAGAGCGGATGCGGCCAGGAGGAGCGCCGCTGCCACCCCGCACGTGCGGTGTCCTCTCGCTGTGCGACCGGCCACTCGCCGAGGTCTCGTCTGGATGTGGGTCAAATCGATGTCTGGGTGACCCGGGGGAGCGAGTAGCGCGCGGCGACAGGATTCCAGGCGGCAACAAAGGCGGTCTTGGCTTGGGTAGCGGCCCGGTTGTAGCTGTTCACGTCGGCGGCGTTGGGGTCATAACCCGGCGTGCAGTCGCCGATCACCTCGCTGGCCCAGGTTGCGTAAGCATGGTCGGCGCCGAGTGAGGCGCTCCAAGCGGCCTGCAGATCCTGTTTGACCACCCCCCCACGCTTAAGTGGTGTGACATCGAGGGTCTGTAATTCGGTGAGAAGCTGCTGGCGCCGCGAGGCCAGTGCATCGAACTGCTCACGGGCGCCTGGGGGGTTGCTGCACGACTGCAGCTCTGCGGCTGCGGCGACGACGGTCTGTCGATCGAGCGCGCTGGTGGCCAGCATGGCGCTGATCCGGTTGGCAACCTGGTGGCGGGTGAGCGAGCTGGTCGCAGCCGCGGAAGCGGTTGTAGAAGGTGTGGTGACCGGGGGGAGGGTCGCGGTGGTCGATTTCGCGGTCGGAGCGGCGCGGCTATTGGCGGCTGCTCTTGTGGTGTCCTGATGGTCGAAGTGTCGGGTGACAAAGAAGGCCGCTGCGCCAACCGCGACCGCCGCCACGATCGCTCCCGGCACGAGGACGCTGGAGCGCCGCGGCCGCCTTCGGGCCGGGCGTTGCGTCTGGGGTTGCGGCTGTGTCTGGGGTTGCGGCTGGGCTGCTCTGGGAACCTGCTGCAAGGGAGCTGTGTAGTGTGCGGCGGTCTCGTCTGGGCCGGCGTGGATCGCCGAGACCTGGGTTGGCGCGCCGCAGGTGACGCAGAAGCGGGCTCCCTCTCGCACCGGATGTCCGTTTGTGCAGGTTGAGCGTGGTGCTTCCATGTTCGCTCCGCAGATGCCGCAAAATCTGGCCCCGACAGCCGTCGGGTGGCCGGATGGACATGATGGCACTTGGCTCAGAATACCAAGAAACTTAGCTTTTGAGCAAGTGAGGAGTTGCTTGCATTGCCGTGCGGGGCGGTTGGCCCGAGAGCTGCTAATGAGCGAGGATGGGGGGCATGGTGACGGTGGCGATCGACGGGCCGGGAGGAGCGGGCAAGTCCACTCTGGCCGGCGCTCTCGCGGCGAGGCTGGGCCTGGAGCGGCTGGACTCAGGGGCGATGTACCGGGTTCTCGCCCTGGCTGCCCTGCGCGGGGGTATGGACCCGGCCAACCCCGACGCCATGTCTGGCCTGGCTGCGGGGCTGGCCGTGCGTCTCGACGGCGCCTCAGTCTGGCTTGACGGCGCGGATGTCTCCGGAGCGATCCGCAGCCACGAGGTGACCCGGGCGGCGTCGATGGTTGCGGTGCATCCCGGCGTGCGGGCCGAGCTGGTGGCGCGCCAGAGGGCGTGGGTGGCTGAGCGGGGCGGGGGAGTGGTGGAGGGCAGGGACATCGGCACGGTGGTCTGTCCGGATGCCGAGCTGAAGATATACCTGACAGCCGAGCACGCCGAGCGGAGCAGGCGCCGCAGTGCAGAGGTGGATGGAGCTTCGGCGGACCGAGCGGTGGCGGCCGAGCTGGCCAGCAGGGACCGTGCAGACTCGACCCGCACAGCATCCCCATTGGAGGTCGCTCCGGGAGCGGTGGTGATGGACTCCACCGACCGCTCCGTGGATAACCTGGTCGCCGAGGTGCTGGGCCTGCTGGCCGAGACGGGTGTCACGTGGTGAGCGCCGACGACGCCGTTCCTGTGCCCGAGCCTGTGCCCAAAGTCGCCCCAGCCCAAGGTGACGCAGCCCAAGGTGACGCAGCCCAAGGTGACGCGAAGCCTGCGCCGCCACACAAGGCTCGTGACCGGGGAGCGCGCAAGCTCCCGGCCAAGCCGGTGGCACCGACCAGGCCGGCCAGGATCTTTTACGAGTTGGCGCGGCGCCTGCTCTTCGGCATATCCAGGGCGTTGTGGCGCTTCACGGTAGAGGGCACGGAGCTTGTGCCGGACCGGGGAGGATTTATTGTAGCTCCGGTACACCGCTCCAATATCGACACCATCCTGATGTCTGGGGTCACCAAACGGAGGCTTTGCTTCCTGGCCAAGGCAGGGTTGTGGAAGTTCAGGGCGTTCGGCTGGCTGGTCAGCTCGCTAGGAGGCTTCCCCGTGCGCAGGGGTGCCGCCGACCGTGAGGCGCTGAGGGTGTCGGTGGAGGTGTTGGAGCAGGGCCAGCCCCTGGTGGTGTTCCCCGAGGGCGGCCGCCGGAGCGGGCCGGAGGTGGCCGAGCTGTTCGAGGGGGCGGCCTACCTCTCGCTGCGCACCGGGGTCCCGATAGTGCCGGTCGGGATCGGTGGGTCGGAGGGTGCCCTGCCGGTTGGGGCCAGGCTCCCCTCCCGGGTGAAAGTCCACATGGTCATCGGCGCACCGCTGTTCCCGCCCGGTTCAGCCCCGGGGGCCGGCGCAGCCCGCCCAGCTCGTGTCCGTCGCCACGAAATCGATGCTCTCAGCCAGCGGTTGCACGACCAGCTCCAGGTGTTGTTCGACCAGGCGCTGGAGGTGAGTGGGGTCGAATCGCGCCAGCGGCCAGGATGGCGCAAATGAGCATGTAGGCAGCGGCCACCGGGACCAGCACTGTGGGGGTTCGAGAGACCCGGTCCGGGTTGGCCACCCGACTCAGGCTGGTGAGTCGAAGCGAGGTCTCGGGACTCCGGACTGGTCCGAGCCGGCGGTGCACCAGTGCGGCGGTGCCGAGCAGGGTCACGGCCGTCAGCAGCACCAGCATTCCCACCGACGACCACCACGCGCCCGCATTGCCGGTGGCCGTGGCTTCGATTGCCCTGACTCCCCATCGGGCACCTGTCAGGTAGCCCAGCTGGGTGATGCCAGGTGTCCCGGCGACCGCTCCCCACGATCCGGAGAGGACCAACTGTGCCACGAGGGCGATGGGAAGGACGGTCATGGCCTTGTCCGGCGTGCTGACCAGGGCGGACAGCAACAGGCCCAGGGCGACTGCCGCCAACCCGATCAACGCGGTGGTTACCATGATCTCACCAGCGCCCCACCAGATGACGGCCCCGTTCGCTGGTGGAGCCTGGCTGGCACATGCAATGGCGGTCAGCACCACCGCTTCACCCATGATCAGCGACCCGAGGACCGCGATCTTGGAGCTTACGTAAGCGTTGAGCGAAAGGCCGGCGCCGGTCTCGCGCTGCACTATGGCGTTTTCCTTGACGATCTCGCGGATGGCACTCGAAGTGCCCAGCCAGGTGACGCTGATCGCCAGGAAGACCGCCACGCTCGCCAGGTGCGGGTCGAGCGCACCGAGTAGGTTGTTCGGCAGTGAGCCGGCCGAGGCCAGAGGAGCGAGCCCGCCGGGCATCATCACCGCCAGGAGGAGCAGGCCGAGGAGCGGACCCTGCAGGAGCAACATTGCCACATGGCGGTGGTCGGAACGGATCAGGTCCACGTAGCGGCGGACCAGCACCGACATCTGGGCGGAGAAACCCGGCGGTGGTGCCGTCCCTTCAGTGACCACGCTCCACACGGGGTGGGACACCACCGACCTTACTGACGCCACCGACTGAGCTGGCGGGCTGAACTTCACTGGCGTCGCCGGGTGCGCTGCAAGCCCAGGTGCTGGGTGGAGGCCATCCTCCCAGCACCTGGGGACTTGGGTGGTCCGAAAGAGGGACCCCGACCTGGGTTGGCCTGGCTGGCTCAGCCAGCGATCCTTCCAGCTGACGCCGGCCTGTGAGTCCAGCGCAGTGAACAGTTCGGCGTCGTCAGCCAGCTCGAAGTAGGCGACGGCCTCGTCTGGCGGGCCAAAGAATGCCACCTGGCCTCCGGTCGCCAGGAAGATGACCCGGTCGCACACCCCGATCGCCTGCATGCTGTGGGTGACCGCCAGTACCGTCCGGCCTTGGTCTGCAACCCCGCGCAGCATGGCCATCACCGCGCGTTCGTGGCCTGGGTCCAGCCCGCTGGTGGGTTCGTCCAACACCAACAGATCCGGCTGGGACAGTAGCTCCAGGGCTAGGTTGGCTCGTTTGCGCTGGCCACCAGACAGTGAGGCCACCGGGACCTTGGCTTGGCGATCGAGGTTCAGCTCGGCCAGCACCGCCTTCACCCTGGCGGAGCGCTGGGTGGCGCTGCTCGAAGGGGGCAGTCGCAGCGAGGCGGCATATTCGAGGGTCCGTCGCAGCCGGAGCTGGGGGTGCAGCAAGTCCTCCTGGGGCACGTAGCCCACGCGTCGGCGCAGCGTGGGGCTCGCCGCCCACCCCAGGTTCTGGCCGTCGAGGCGGATCTCGCCGGCTTCCAGGGCCAGGCGGCCGGTCAGGGTTCTCATGAGGCTGGTCTTGCCTGCTCCGGTCGGTCCCACCACCGCGACCAGCCACCCTCGCTCCACCGAGAAGGTCACGTCATCGAGGATCCTGGTGCCGTCTGGTGTCTTTGCGCTGACGCCGACGACCTCCAGGATCGGTGGGTTGGTTCGGCCTGGTTTCGGGGGGCGGCCAACCTCGCCGGGGTTGGTGCCTGCGAGGTGGCCGATGCCTGCGAGGTGGCCGGTGTCGTCGGACGCTGGCTCGGAGGCCCTTTTGGTGGGCTCCCAGGCGTCCGGAAGCCAGCCGTCGGGGCGGTGAGGAACCTGCATAAAGGTGGTCATCGGACTGTCGCTCTACTCCGAGGCCGTCGTCAGCTGAGCTTTGACTGGTAGCCAGGGCAGTAAAGGGCGACGGCGGAACTGACCACGTAGCTCGCCGCCCCGGGCAGGACCTTCGTAAGCGGAAGCTTGCCGAGCGCTGCGGTTAGGGCGGTCTGGACCTGTGCGTCGGTGGAGCCCTGGTCGAACGCCGTGCACACGTCGTTGCCCAGGGTGGCGACTTCAGAGCTTGTGGGATGCAAAGGCGAATGCACGTAGGAGCTCAGGCCGGCGACCGCTGTGGCGATTGCCGCTGACGACGGCTGGGTGCGGGCTGCCAGTGCAACCGGAGGAGCAGACTGGGTGGTAGCGGGTGTGGTGTTCGCGGGTGTGGTGTTCGCGGGTGTGGTGGCGGGTGTGGTGGCGGGTGTGTTGGTCGCCGGTGTGCTCTGTTGGGAACGGGTCCGAACCGACGAGGGGCTTGACTTGGTTGTTAGCCTTGGCGCTGAGGTGGACGGCGCAGTCGTCAGGCCAGCCTGAGAGGTGGCGCTTGTAGTCGGCTGGCTGGCGGCGACTTGGTGGGTCGTCGAGGCATCTACCTTGGGGGCCGTCGCTGCGGGGGCCTTGGAAGGGGGTTCTACGGTCGAGGCCAGGGCCAGCGGGTTGCTCTGGGGGAGAGTTGCCGGCGTGACGGTGGCACGTGCTGCCTCTGGCACCTGGCTGGCTCCCAGTGGAAGCATCACCATCACGAGTCCGATGGCCGCGCATCCGGTGGCTCCGGTGGTTGCCAGTGCGATTCCCTTCATCTGCTTCCGGTTTCCCAGCTTCACAAGACTCTCCCTCGCTAGTGTGCCCAGTCCCTTGCGCTGCGCACGTTCGCGTTATCGGCAGCTGAGCCAGAACCTGTAGGCCGGGCGCACCCTCATTTGCCCTACGTGGGGGAGGGGCGCGCGGTCGGGTCCGTCCCGCGGTCCTACCGTCAAGCCGACGACGCCAGACTGGCCGACGTGGTCGGGCCGGGTCGGCGGTCGGACGGCACCGAGCCATACGAGGTGGTCGGGTCGGGGATCCCGGTTGCCGACCTCTCCCGGGAGCAGCTCCGCCGGAGGCGTTAGCGGATCCAGGTCATTTTTCAACACCCACTGGAATCAGAATCATTCGATCCGCGATTCACCGTCGAGCCCATCATCCGGGAGCCATTGGAGAACTTCTTTCCGGAGCGGAGCACCGCCCGCCGCGTGGCTGAAGTGCTGGCCGCGGTCGAGATCGACTCGGTGCTTCGCTCCCGGCGACCGACAGAACTCTCCGGAGGCCAACGCCGGCGCGTCGCGATCGCACGCCCTCGGGCCTCAGCCCGCGCTACTGCTCTGCGACGACCCGGTGTCCAGCCTTGACGCCGAGCTTGCTGCCTCGGTGGTCGACCTGCTGAGCCATCTTCGAAGAGAACTCGGCCTGGCGCTGGTGTTCGTAACCCATGACCTGGCGCTGTTGCCCCGCGCGGCTGACCGGGTGGTCGTGGATGGCGTCCGGAGAGGTCGTTGAGGAGATCGCGGCCGCTCGCTTGCGGTAGTGCCGACCTGGTTTGAGGCCCTGCCGGCTCGACACGGTCCTGTCCTGATCCCACCAAACAAGACATGGTCCGCCAGCGTGTCACACCGCTGGTCTAGAGTCTTAGAGATGACGATAGGCGAGGTTGGCCGGCCGAAGCGACATCTGCTGCGAGAGGGGGACGCGCGCGACCTGTCTTGGATCCCGGACGAGTCCGTGCACCTTGTCTGCACGAGCCCTCCGTACGGGTCACTCAAGGAATATCCGGCCGGCCTAGGCCAGCTCGGCAACCTCGCTGACTATGAGTCCTTCCTCGACGAGCTCGACAAGGTGTGGGCTGAGTGCCTGCGAGTGCTGGCGCCCGGCGGAAGGGTGGCCTGCGTGGTCGGAGACATCTGCATCGCCCGGCGCAAGGCCGGGCGCCATCACGTCCTTCCGCTGTCGGCGGATATCCAAGTTCGAGCCAGGCGCATCGGTCTGGACAACTTGACACCGATCCGCTGGCTCAAGGTAGCGAACATCGCCCTTGAGGCTTCTCGCTCGAGCCGGTTCCTGGGCAAGCCCAACCTGCCTAATGGCGTGGTGAAGAACGACTTGGAACACATTTTGCTCTTGCGCAAGCCAGGGGGCTACCGCAGCCCTACGGTGGAACAAGAACGGGCGTCTTTCATCTCGACTGACGACTACGCCAAGTGGTACGCACCAGTTTGGACGGATGTGACCGGGCAGCTCCGTCGGGACCACCCCGCGCCGTACCCGGTAGAGGTGCCTCGGCGGTTGATCCGGATGTTCAGCTTCGTCGATGACACGGTGCTCGATCCCTTCGCCGGGACGGGCACGACCGCTCTGGCCGCGATTGAGACGGGCCGGAACTCAATCTCGGTCGCGATCGAGCCCGACTATGTGGAGATGATGGAGCTTCGTCTGGGTCGACTCCAGCTCTGTGCCCAGCTTGACGTCCAACGACGAAATTCAGGAGTTCCGGCCGCCTCGTGACGCCAGACCGTCGTGAAACGACCGGGCTTGCCCTTGTCGACGGTTTGCGCGAGCTTCCGCGACCCACCATCGAGGAGTATGTCGCGGCGGCCGCCTCTTACATCCGGGAAGCAAGCCACATAACTCCAGGTGCTGGGAAGGCGGCCCAGGTTCGGCTGTCTCGGGCACTAGCCTCGGTCTTTCACGCAACCCCGGCGGGGGCGGGTTTTTCCGGTGCTGAGGGTC
>JBOGGT010000059.1:0-7284 GCA_050744225.1 Acidimicrobiales bacterium
CCGAAAATGTGGACAACCGCGACACCTACCGCTGTCAGCCCGCCACGCTCAGCCGGCCGCGCCAAACCCGGCCGAGCGGGGTCGGCGCCGCGCCAGGATCTCCAGCTGGCGCTCGTAGCGATCCAAAACCACGTCCCAGCGGTAGCGCTCCTCGACGTAGCGTCGCCCATTCTGGCCGAGCACCGAGCACAGTTCCGGACTCGCCACCAGGGCCTCGACGGCCGCTTCGAACTCGGCAAAGCCACGGTAGGCAATGCCCCCACCGCTGCGTGCGACCTGGCCTCTCAACACGTCACTCACCCCCTGGACCAGGGCGGGCAGCCTCGCGGCCCAGGCCTCGGTCAGAGCCATCGAGAAGCTCTCGAAGGGGGAGGGCAACACGAGGGCCAACGCCCCGGCCAGGGCACCCGCCCGGCGAGCCGAGTCGACGAACCCGGTCATGATCACATCCGGGTAGAAGGCCAACGGCTTGACCGGATCGCCCATCACCACGAGCGCCAGCTTGTCGCCGTGGCGGCGGCGGTAAGCCACAAAAAAGCCGAACAGCTCGTCGGACCCCTTGTGCGGGTCCACCCGGCCCATGTAGAGCAGGTAAGGCCGCTCCCCCAGCCCGTAGGTGGCACGGAATGCCAGCTCACCAGGCGTGGGTCCGCCCTGGCGCTGAGGGGCTCCCGCCCCGGTCGGCCCCAGGTCCACCCCGATGCCGATGACGCTGGAGGGCCTCATCACCCCGAAGCGGCGCCGGACCAGGTCGGCCTCCTCCTCGGTGAGGAATCCGAACGCATCCGCCTGGCGGAACATGAAGTCGAAGATCGGCAGGTAGAGCGGCGGCTCGTCGTGCGCAGTGGGGTGCAAGAGTGTGGGAGCCAGCCGGGCAGCCACCGGCAACCCAAAGAATGTCGTCTGGTACAGGTAAGTAAAGAAGACCACTACGTCGTAGCCCGCCGCGTTGGCTTCGAGCCACGGGACCAGGTCTGGAAGGTCCGGCCCCTGAGCCTGCATCCACGCCATCTGGAGGTGGAGGGGCGACTTTACGAGGCCGTAGACCACCCGGTCGTTGAGGGGGGTGAAAAATCGCGTATCCCGCGGGTAGCGCACCCCGAGGCGGTGGACCGTGACCGGGCCGACCATCTGGGTCCCCAGCGGGTAGTGGTCTGCCCAGTCGATATAGGACTGCGCAGCGCTGGTCAGCACCTCGACCTGGTGTCCCCGCACGGCCATGCGGGAGGCGAACTCCCGGCAGAACTGCTCCGCCCCGCCCGCCACCTCGGTCCCGTAGCGCTGGACCACAAAGCAGAGCCTCACGACGCGGGCCCCAACGCGCCCAGAGCCCGCACGCCCACAGGGCCCATCCTCACGAAGCCCCGGCCGCTGCGCCAAGGAGCGCCTCGACCATGGCCGAGCGGGCCGCTGGCGCCGACATCTGCGCCAGGCGGTCGCGGCCCAAAGCCACCAGAGTCGCTCGCAGCCCCGCGTCCTCGCTCATCGCGCGCAGCGCCTCGGCCGCCACCTCCAGTCCGTCGTCGGGCGCCAGGCACAACCCTGCCCCGCCGAGCGTCTCGGGGATGGCGGCAAACGAACGGGCCAGGACCGGAACGTCGAAGGCCATGGCCTCCAGCAGGGGTAGGCAGAACCCCTCGTGCTCGCTGGCGCTGAAGTAGACCGTCGCCCTCCGGAAGCAGGCCACCAACGCCTCCTGGCTCAGGGTCCCGACCATGTAGACCCGGTTCAGGTTGAAGCGCGCCACCAGTCGCCGGATGCCCGACCCGTAGCCCCGCAGGCGGTCCGCCCCCACTACCACGAAGTTGGCTTCGGGTATCAGGTGGCTGACCAGCAGGTGAAAGGCCATCAGCGCCCAGTCGACCCGCTTGTGAGGCAGGAGCTGGCCGACGCTGAGGATCATCGGACCCACAAATCCCTCCAACCAGGCGACCATCTCCGGGTCAGGCTCGGTGGCCACCAGCGCGGCTGGGTCGACCACCAGGGGGATCACCACGACCGGATCGAAGCCCATCTCGACCAGCTCGGCGGCGTTGAAGCGCGAGACCCCCACCGCCAAGCGGGTCCGGCCCGCCAGAGTTCGCAGCTCCCGGCGCCCCTCCGACAACAGGGTGGCAAACTCCGGTACCCAGGCCTGGAAGGAGCTGGCCGGAGAGATGTTGTGGTAGATGATCGCCAACGCCTCGTCCCGCCCGGCCAGGAAGGCCGAGACCAGCGGTTCGCCGATGGAGGCGTGCAGGACCAACAGGTCCGCGCCCCCAGCCAGGCGGGCAAAATCGGCCAGCAGGTGCGCCTCGGACTCGAGTGCCGGGTCCACGGATGCACCGAACAACTCCGATGTGATCCCCGCCCCCCGCAGGCTCGCCCGCAGGTCAAGCGCGGCGTTGGTGATGGCGTCGCCGGGTGCCGCCGAGACCACCACCTGGTGGATCCTGCTCAACGAATGGCGCGGATCGTGTAGTAAAGAGGCCCAAGGAATATAGCCCGGTGTGCCTCGCCCTCCGTGTCCTCCCCCGTCGGCGCCGCCCCGCCGGGCGCCGGCGGTCCCCACACCAGCTCTGCACTGCCAAAGCCGGCCTGGGCGACGCACAGCTCAAGCCAACCAGGATCGACCAGGGTCCGATCAGGTCGCCCGGCAGTGCCGTGGGCCAGTCCCCACAGCGAGCGAGGGTTGGCCGCTCGGACCACCAGGCGACCGCCTGGGCGCAGCTTGTCGAAGCTGGCGCGCACCAGGTCGAGCACCTCGCCCGGTGCCAGGCACTCCAGGGTCCCCCCAACGACGAGGGCGCCGAGCGAACGGTCGGGGGTCGACTCCAGGGCCAGCAGCGGCCCGACCTCAGCCTCCAATCCGGTCGCCGAGCCCGGCCCGGAGGCATCGACCCCGGATCGCTGGAGGCCGGTGACCAACTCGGGCCGTCCGAGGACCAGGACAGGGCCGCAGGACTCCAGCTCGCCGACCAGATCCTCCCTGGTGTCGGCAAACACCAGGTCCACAACCGGACCGGCGGCGGCCGGACCTGGGGCGGCGCCGGTGAGCAGGTCGGCGGAGAACCAGGGCCGGGGGTTGCGGGCGACCTCGGCGACCTCCAGGCGCTCGATCCGCCGGGTCAGCTCGGCAACGGCCAGCGAGGGCTCGGCCGGCACCCGCTCGTAGGCGGCCACACGCTCCACCAGGGCGTCCACGATCACCAACAAAGCCCTCTTGTCGTCCAGGCTCCCCTTCAGCGCGGTGATCGCGTCGGCGAGGGTGAGCAGGTGTGCCCATAGCGCGTTGGAGATCTCCTGCACCTGGGAGAGCACGCCGGACACCTGGTGGCTTACCGCCCGCGCCACCGCGGAGTGCAGCGCGGCACCCCCCGGCATGCCCGAGGCGGTGGCGTGCGCCACCCGCGCGGGGTCGACACCCGGGGGAGGCCCGCCACCCTCCAGCAGGGCTCGCATGTCGGTGAAGGTCGACAGAGCCGAGGGCCGGGTGATGATCCGGGCCAGGTCCGCCTCCAGGTCCGCCTCCAGCCCTGGCGGGTAGGCCCCCTCTGCTCGTCGCTGGGCTACCCGCTCCCGCAGCCCTTCGAGCACTTGATCCAGGTCGACAGCAGCTGAGGCGCTCTGGTTGGAATCCACGGCAGTCACGAGCGTAGCTGGGCTTGGCTCAGCCCGGCGAGGCGTCGACTCCCACCAGGCCCACCGCCGGGGCGTGGAAGGCGCTCGGAGCGGTTGGCGGGCCCAGGTCCCCGGCGTCGCCGAAGTGGTAGACCAGTCCCGAGGTGGTCCCGATGAGATACCCCGCGCCGTCGGGGGTGGGCACAAGAGCTGTGGCGCGGCCGACGACATTACTTTGAAGCTTCAGGCCGGGGATGGAGCCGGAGTAGACCGCGTCGCCAAAGCTGAAGACCCCGCCGTTGGATTCGAGCAGCCAGTAGCCCTTCCCGTCGGGGGTGGCGGCGATGCCCACGATGGGCAGGGGGAGCTTGAGCGGCACCGTCGAGCCGTAGAGGTGGGCGTCGTCGAAGGCGTAGACCGCGCCGCCCGAGCCGACCAGCCAGTATCCCTTTCCGTCCGGGGTGGGGGCGATGGCGACAACCGGCTGGCGGGGGTGGAGCGCTCCGGCGGTGCCATAAAAGGTTGCGTCACCGAAGGTGTAGACACCGCCGGCCCCGGTCACCATCCAGTATCCCTTTCCATCGGGGGTTGGGGCGAGGTCGACGAAGCTCTCGCCGAGGTGCAGGGCCAACGCCGAGCCGTAGAGGTGGGCGTCCCCGAAAGCGCTGACCTGGCCACCCGAGCCAGCCAGCCAGTACCCCTTTCCATCAGGGGTGCCGGCGAAGCCGACCAGCGGGGTGGTGATGTGGTAGCCGGTGAGCGAGCCGTAGTAGGCCGCCTTACCCGCGTCCACCACGTCCCCCGAAGCATCCAGCACCCGGTCTCCGAGGAGGCTCGCTGCGGGCTTCGCAGCGGGCGGCGCAGTGCCCACCCCGGCCACGGAGAACCAGTTCGAGTCGAGCCCCAGCGCGGAGGCGAAAGCCTCACCGGTAAGGCTCACGCTTCCGCCGCTGCCGGTCAGGGTGAGCTCCTCTACCCGGCCACCGTATGCCCCGAGACCATTGCGCTGGGTTACTTGCATCGAGGTGAAGGTGCCAATCGCGGGCCAGGCAGTCTCGATCGCGGATCCGGGGACCTGGGTCGACCAGTCGTGGTCCGGGTTGCAGGCGTTCGGGATGCAGACCGCGTCACCCAGGTCGGGCACTGCGGGATACGCGCCCCCTGAGGTGTAGCCGCCCGTGGAAGCCGAATACACGGTGGTTGCCACCTGGCCGGGCGAGGTATCCAGGACCTGGCCGGCGGTATCGGCCACCGCCAGGTCGACCACGGCACTCTCCCCGGCGAACCCCTGGTAGTCCTGGCAGGCCGTCGTATCGCAGATGTCGGCGTAGCCGTACTGGTCCAGGCCGCTCATGGCGTACGAGCGCGCCGCCACCGCCTGGGCCTCCAGCTCCTGGAACCCTTCTGGCTGTCCCTGAGGCCCCGGTTTCCCGAGGGCTCCCCAGCCCGAAGGCGACTCGGAGCCCACCACTCCGAGCAGGTACGACTCGAGCGGCACCACGTTGACCGTGCGGGCCGCACCCTGGTAAGAGGACGCTTCGACGTCACCGCGGTAGGTCAGGTTCCCACCCGGCTGGCACAGCTGGAGCGCCTGGGCAGCGGTGACCTGGCTGGCCGGGGCACTCGAGACCGCCACCGCCTGGACTGGGCTGAGGGTGGACAGCGGGGTCCAGGTAGTGGCGGTGCAACTGGCCCCCTGGCTGAGGGCAAAGCTGCCGTTGGCGGTAAGGTGCATCCTCGCCGCCTGCCCGGCGGCGAAAGTGTGGCCGGCGACGCTGAATGGGGCCGCCGAGGTGACCACGGTGTCGTTGCCGTCGTTCTCGCTGATCACCACCCTGAGGTTCCGGTTGGGCACCGTCGCCAGGGTGGTCCCACCGTAGAAGTGGCCGAGGATCTCTGTATAGCCGTAACCACCCAGGGCGTAACCCAGCGCCCCCCACTGCCCCATTCCCTGCCCGTCGCCGAGCCCGTGACCGACCAGGCTGACTGTCGGCACCGCCGTGGCAGGGGTAGTCGGGGCCGCCAGGGCTGCGGGTGCCGCCAGGGCTGCGGGTGCCGCCAGGGCCGCTGGTCCCGCGACCGCCAGAGCGGCAATCACTGCGCAGGTCGCCGCAGTTCGGGCACGTGTCGTCCGTTTGCGGGTACTGGACATTGCGCGACTCTAGGCCATTTTGGCGACAAATCGGTGGATCCCCAGTCACCCCCGCAAGTCCCTGCGGAGAAGAGGCTACACTCGGCGGGAGACCGGGGAGTGGCGCAGCGGTAGCGCTCCTGCTTTGGGGGCAGGCGGTCGGGGGTTCAAATCCCCCCTCCCCGACCATCCATTGCGGATGGTCCGCCACTTCCGTGCGGACCGGTGCAAGAATGGTGAGCCATGAGCGCTCGCAACCGCACCCGGAAAGAGCAGAACCGGAGACGCCAGGAAGATCGTCGCCACAATCGCCAGCCACGACCCGCCGACGACCACTCCCGCGGCCAACATCGGCCCCAGGCACCTCAAGCGCAGGCTCCCCAGCCCCAGCCTTCCCCGCCCCAGTCGCCCCAGCACCAGCCGCACCGGCCGCAGAACCACGGGCCGGGACCGGTGATCGGAGTGGAGGAACTGGTCAACACCGCCCTCCAGGCCGCCGGCACCGGTGACCGCCAGCTCCGCAGCGATCTGGTGGGGGTCCTCGCCGGACTCACCTCACCCAGGGATGTCGCTCGGCGCGATGCCTTACTGGCCGACCAGCTGCAGCGCTCACTCGCCCGTGTCTGGCGCATCGGTTGGATGCCTGCGGATGTCCACCGGGCATTGAGCCGCAACCTGCACCCTCGCCATGCACGGCTGGCGGTGATGGCGATGGCCGCCGAATCGAGCACCTGGCCGGCGTCGGTGGCCGCGTCGCTTGACCCCCGCTGGCGCTCCCAGCTGGATGTTCTCGGCGTCCGGCCCGGTCCGGGTCTCGCTCAGAGCACGGCGTGGGCCAACTCCCAGGGTGAGTACCTCGCCGAAGCAATCGATTGCGCAATCGGGTGCGTGTTGTTCCTCCGCCTACTCGAACCGCTCCCTCCGATCTGCCCCGCCCCCGGCGAGGCCGGACCGGCTAGAGGCACCCCTGGAGCGTCGTGCGATGCCCGCATACTGGAGCGAGTGCGGGCCCTGCTCGCCAAGGCGGAGTCCACCACCTTCCCGGAAGAAGCCGAGGCACTCACAGCCAAGGCAGCCGAGCTGATGACCCGGTACACAATCGACCGGGCCATGCTGGAACACGGCGATCCCAAAGCACCGGGCAAGGTGCGCCTGGGAGTGGACGACCCTTATGCAAAAGCCAAGTCGCTGCTGCTAGACAAGGTCGCCTCAGCGAACCGCTGCAGGGCTGTGTGGTCCGACGAGCTGGGGTTCGCCACCGTGTTGGGTTACGAAGCCGAACTCGAAGTGGTCGAACTGCTATACACGTCTCTCCTGGTCCAAGCGACCATCGCGCTCACCGCCGCCGGACCGCAGATTGACGCGAGGGGCCGCTCACACACCCGCTCGTTCCGCCAGTCCTTCCTCATAGCCTACGCGGTCAGGATCGGCACACGCCTGCAGGCGGCCGCCGAGCACGGGACCGCCGCGGCCGCCGAGCACGAAGCCTCAGTCCTTCCGGTCCTGGCAGCTAGGGACGAGGCAGTGGATGAGGCCTTCAAGGCCGCCTATCC
>JBOGGT010000060.1:0-20368 GCA_050744225.1 Acidimicrobiales bacterium
CCCGCCGCCGGTGCCAAGCCCGCCGCCGGTGCCAAGCCCGCCGCCGGTGCCAAGCCCGCTGCCGGTGCTAAGCCCGCCGCCGCAGCCAAGCCCGTCGCCGGTGCCAAGCCCGCCGCCGCAGCCAAGCCCGCCGCCGGTGCCAAGCCCGCCGCCGCAGCCAAGCCAAGGGCCAAGTCGGGCAAGTCCAGCCCCTCGGTGGTGGTCAGCGGGCTCAGCAAGGAGTACGGCGACCTGATCGCCCTGAATAAGCTGACCCTCAAGATAGCAAGGGGCCAGCGGGTCATGATCGTCGGCCCCAACGGCTCCGGCAAGACCACCTTTATCCGGATGGCCGCCGGGCTGCTGGAGCCGACCGGCGGTGAGCTGCGGATGCTGGGGGCGGTCGCCGGGTCCCTGGAGGCCCGGTCGGTGACCTCGTACATCTCGGACAACCCGGTCCTGTACGACGACCTGTCGGTCATCGAGCACCTGGAGTACATCGCCCGCCTGCACGGGGCGGGGGACTGGGTGGACCGGGGCTGGGAGGTGCTGGAGCGACTCGGCCTGGATCACCGTGCCAACGACCTGCCCTCGCGCTTCAGCCGGGGGCTGCGCCAGAAGGTCGCCATAGCGCTGGGGATCTGCCGACCCTTCGAGGTCCTGCTGGTGGACGAGCCCTTCGTCGGCCTCGACGCCCTGGGCAAGATCGCACTGTTGGAGCTGCTGGACGAGGAGGCCGCCCGGGGGGCCTCCATCCTGGTCGCCACCCACTCGCTGGACTTCGTGACCCAGGCCGACCGCTGCATCGGCCTGCGCGACGGCCAGCTCTCCTATGACGGCCCCGCCACCCCCGCGGTGATCCAGCGCCTGGTCGGCCTCTAGACCGACCATTTCCTCTAGCTGGACCATTTTAGGGTCACGGCGGGCCTAAGGTCACGGCGGCGTTCCCGTCCTGTAACCTGATGGCAAACTACCTGATCTAGACCACTCACATGAAGCTCGCCACGATTCGCACCGCCACCGGCCATGTCGCGGTCCGCGTCGAGGGCCTCGAGGCGGTCGAGCTCGGCGTCGAAGACCTGGGTTGCCTGCTCGCTCAGCCCGATTGGGTCGAGCGGGCCAACTCGGCGCAGGGCAGGCGCCACCACACCGAAGATGTCGACTACGCTCCAGTCGTTCCCAACCCACCCAAGGTTTTCTGTGTGGGGCTGAACTACCGGCTCCACATTGCCGAGCTGGGATTGCGCGCTCCGGAGTACCCGACTCTGTTTGCCAAGTTCGCCAGCTCTCTGATCGGGGCGTACGACGATATCGTGCTCCCCACCGTCAGCACTTCGGTGGACTGGGAGGCGGAGTTGGGGGTGGTGATCGGCTCACCGGCCCGTCGCGTGAGCCTCGACCAGGCCGGCGCGGCCATCGCCGGGTACACCGTGGTCAATGACATCTCAATGCGCGACTGGCAGTGGCGTACCTCGGAGTGGCTGCAGGGCAAGGCCTTCGAGGCCAGCACCCCGGTTGGCCCTTGGCTGGTGACACCCGACGAGGTGGGCAACGGCGCTGACCTCGAGCTGCGCTGCGAGGTGGACGGGGAGGTCCGCCAGCGGTTCCGCACCTCGGACATGGTGTTCAGCCCAGCGGAGGTGGTCTCGTACATCAGCCAGTTCACCACCTTGGTTCCTGGCGACCTGATCTCAACCGGCACCCCGGGAGGAGTGGGGATGAGCCGCGACCCCAAGGTGTTCCTGGAGCCGGGCCAGGTGGTCCGGACGTCGGTTGAGGGCCTGGGCGAGTGCCGCAATCACTGCGTGGCCGAGAAGGACTAGCCGTTGGGATAGTTGGTGTAATAGGAGCTCGGCGCCACTGCTACGTCGATGATTGCCCAGAGCCAGACCGCGAAGGGGATCAGGTAGCAGATGACCACGGCAAAGACCGCCAGGGCGGGGATCGGCTGGCCTGTTTGGGTGTACTGGAAGCCGCCGGGGTCCAAACCTGCGTAGATGCCGCCTGACTGGGTGGTGGTGGCGAAGTAGGTGGCGGCGACGATTACCGCGATCGTGAACCCGGCGACGCCGGACAGGAGCCCGGTCCAGAACTTCCAGGCGTTGCGACGGTAGGTGTACAGCCAGGTCCAGGGTCCGAGGAAGACCGCCAGCAGAACCGCCGCGGTCTTGTTCTTGTACCTCATCCGGTACCCTGGGGCAACTGGCGATCCGCAGTTGGGGCAGATGACCGCCTGGGCGACGAGCCCGGTCCCGCACACCGAGCAGTATTTTGCCGGCCCGGCCTGATACGGGTTGCCCTGATCCGGGTTGCCCCGGACGTAGGGGTTGTTCGGCATATCGGACATGGGGCCGGCGCACCTCAGCTAGTCGTGGGGCGAATCCTACATGACCGCGCCAGGCTGGAAGCGTCGTGCTCTAGCCCGCCAGCTTGGCGACCGCGTAGTCGATGCAACCAGTGAGAGCGGCGATGTCGGTGGGGTCGATGGCGGGGAACATGGCGATGCGGAGCTGGTTTCGGCCGAGCTTGCGATAGGGCTCGGTGTCTACGATGCCATTTGCCCGAAGCGTCTTGGCCACCGCGGTCGCGTCGATCGAGGCGTCCAGGTCGATACACCCTGTCACGTGGCTGCGCTCCGCCGGTACCGCCACGAACGGAGTGGCGTAATCCGAGGCCTCCGCCCACCCGTAGAGCGATTCCGCGGAAGCGTCGCAGCGAGAGGCTGCCCACTCCAGGCCACCGCTCCCCAGCATCCACTCCAGCTGGTCCACCATCAACAGCAGCGTCGCCAGGGCGGGGGTGTTGTAGGTCTGGTCCTTTGCCGAGCTCTGGATGGCGATACCCAGGTCCAAGAAGGCGGGCACCCACCGCCCCGAGGTGGAAATCGAGCGCACCCGGTCGACGGCGGCGGGGGAGACCAGTGCCACCCACAGGCCCCCATCGGAAGCAAAGCACTTCTGGGGTGCGAAGTAGTAGGCATCGCAGCAGGCCACGTCTACCCGCAAGCCTCCTGCCGCTGAGGTGGCGTCCACCGCCACGATTGCGCCGGACTCCTCCGAGCCCGCCGGCCGGCACACCTCCATCGACACCCCGGTGGTGGTCTCGTTCTGCGTCAGGGCGTAGAGGTCGACCTCGGGATCGAGTCGGACCGAGGGGTGGGTCCCGGTGGCGGAGGTGATCACTTCTGGAGCGTCCAGGTGGGGGCAGGCGGCGACCACCGAGGCGAACTTGGAGGAGAACTCCCCGAAGGACAGGTGCTGGCTGTGCCGGCGCACCAGGCAGAAGCTGGCCATGTCCCAAAAACAGGTCGTCCCGCCGTTTCCCAGCACCACCTCGTAGCCTTCGGGGAGGCTGAACAGCTCGGCCAGGCCTGCTCTCAGCCGACCCACCATCGAGGTGACCGGCCGCTGGCGGTGACTGGTACCCAGGTAGGTGGAGCCCTCCGAGGCAGCGGCCAGGGCAGCCAGCGCAGGGAGGCGCACCTTGGACGGTCCGGAGCCGAACCTTCCGTCGGATGGCAGCAGCGAGGCGGGTATTCGGACGGTGCTCGGGTCGATATTGGCCGCAGGACCTGTGCTCATTGTGACACCATGGTAGTTGTGCCCAGATCATCCGCAGAGATATCCGCCCGCGCCGCCGCGGTCACCGAGTCGGTCACCCTGGCGGTTGACGCCAAAGCCAAGGCGCTGGTTGCCGCCGGGGAAGACGTCATTGGCTTCGGGGCGGGCGAGCCGGACTTCCCGACCCCGCCGGAGATAGTCGAAGCGGCGGTCATTGCGTGCCGAGACCCGCGCAACCACCGATACAGCCCCGCCGCAGGCCTCCCGGAGCTGCGCGGGGCGATAGCTGCCAAGACCCAGAGGGACTCCGGTCTCAGCGTTGCGCCGAGCCAGGTGCTGGTCACGAACGGCGGCAAGCACGCCATCTACCAGGCGTTTGTGACCATGCTCGATCCAGGTGACGAGGTCCTGCTGCCCGCCCCCTACTGGACCACCTACCCCGAGGCCATCGCCCTGGCAGGCGGCGTCCCGGTGATCGTGGAGGGCGACCCCGCCGACGGGTTCCGGGTTACTCCCGAAGCCCTCGAAGCGGCGCGCACGCAAAGGACCAAGGCGATGGTCTTTGTCTCGCCGGCCAACCCGACCGGCACGGTATACCGCCCGGCTGAGGTAGGCGCCATCGGGGCCTGGGCAGCCGAGAAGGGCCTGTGGGTCCTCACGGACGAGATCTACGAGCACCTCACCTACGGCGGGCGAACCGCCCCCTCGATGCCGGTGGTGGTCCCTGAGCTGGCCGAGCGATGCGTGGTGGTGAACGGGGTCGCCAAGACCTACGCCATGACCGGCTGGCGGGTGGGCTGGCTGATCGGTCCGGCCCCCTTCGTCAGGGCGGCGGCCAACATCCAGAGCCACACCACCTCGAACATCTCCAACGTATCCCAGCGCGCGGCTATCGCCGCTCTGACCGGCGGCCTCGAAGCGGCGCATGCCATGCGCGAGGCCTTCGACCACCGCCGGCTGCGGACCTGGTCCCTGCTCAACGGGATCGAGGGCATCCGGTGTTCCGAGCCCGAGGGTGCCTTCTACGCCTTTCCAGACCTGTCCGGGCTGCTGGGGCGCGACCTCGGGTCCGCCAAGGCCCCGGCCACCACCGTCGAGTTGGCGGCGATGGTACTGGATCGGGCCAAGGTGGCTTTCGTGCCCGGCGAGGCCTTCGGCGCGCCGGGCTACGGCCGTTTCTCCTACGCCCTGGGGGACGAGGCGCTGGTCGAGGGGATGCGCCGGCTGGCCGAGCTCGTGCACTCCGGGATTTAGCGCAACATAGTCTGTTTGCGCAAACCTCCGTGTGGACCCGCGACGCTTAGCCGTAGTACCGATAGCCGAGGATGGGGACGTGATCGTGACATCTGACCCGGTCGACCTCGAGCCGATGGTTGTGGTCGCGGTCGCCACGTCGAGCTGATCCGTCCCTGATGGTGAAGGCTCTGAGCGAGGATTTTGGTTCGAAGCGACGTCTGGCCGAGCTGCTCGACGTCAGCCCAGCTCAGATCACAAGGTGGCGTCGGGGCCAGGGGATCGACGACACCAACGCGGCGCGTGTGGACCTGCTCGAGATGGGCATGGCTCAGTTGTTGCGCCTCTACAGACGGAGCCGGCTGAGCGCTGGCTGGTGGGAACGAACCCCAATCTGGGGGAGCGCCGTCCGCTCGATCTGATTCGCCGAGGTCAGGCACGTGAGCTGATTGACGCGATCGCCAGCGAGCAGGCCGGCAGCTTCGCGTGAGGCTCTGGCGGGTCGTGCCGTGGGACCCGTCAGCATCGGTCAGGCATCCGGGAAATGCCCTGCGGTTCCCGCGGGCGTCTCAGGGGACCGTTCGCCACGACGCCCCGGATCGTTACCGCTGCCTGTACCTGGCCGAGGCAGCGGTCTCGGCGGTGGCGGAGATGCTGGCCCCATTTCGCGGCACCGGAGACCTGGGACCGGAGCGCCGGTGGTCGACACTGGAAGCCAGCTGGATCCACGTCACCCTTTACGACCGTGCCATCGGTGCGTTGGACGTGCGGAACGTAAGTTTGCTGGCCGTCGATGACGAGGTGGTGACTCTTGCTGCCACCCACCTGGGCTTGGCCTGGGCTAGCCCGCAGGCCGCCCGACTCGCGGTAGCCCCTTGCTGACGGGCGGTCAGGACGCGGTGGTGGCCCAGCAGCGGGGACGGGGCCGCAAGAGGCTGGGCCGCAACCCGGCTCCGAGGCCCAGCGGGACCACGAAAAGCCCCACCGTGGCGCTGACCATCCCGACCGAGTAGCGCTGCTCGACCCGTTCGATGAACAGCTGGGCTGCGGCCTTGGTGGCGCTGGCCGCCTGGACCATGGCCACGATGCGTGCCACCACCGATTCCGATGCCTGCCGGGTTACCCGAACCCTCAACACCCCCGAGCCGTTCAACGTCCCGGCGAACACCTCGTCGCCGGATCCATTGTCGGCCGGCAGCGACTCGCCGGTGATGGTCGCTTGGTCCACGTCGCTGAACCCGTCGAGCACCAGCCCGTCGGCGCCCACCAGCTCACCCGGACGGACCACGATCAGGTCACCCTCCACGAGGCGCGTGGTGTCTACCAGGTGCTCCTGGCCGTCCTCGTCCACCAGGGTGGCCCGCTCGGGAGCCAGGTCCAAAAGGTCCCGCACCGACTCCTCGGTCTTGCGTCTGGCGATTGCCTCCAAGGCACCGGAGGTGGCGAGATGACGATCAACAGTCCACCGTCGAGGACCTGGCCGATGCCAGCAGCCACTATGGCCGCCACTGCCATCAAAAGGTCCACGTCGAGGGTCCTTTCCCGCAGAGCCCGCAGCCCGGGGCCGACTCCACCAGGGCTCTGGGGGCAGAGGCGGTATCCAGGAGCGGTGGCGGCACGCCGGCCACCATACTCCGAATAATATGAACATGTCTTCATCCAACTGGGTCAGGTGTCCCGGTCGGGGGTACAGTGGTGGGATGGGTCACGGTGTCAACGGGCTGGACGTCCCCATTGCGGATCTGGACGCTCCCACGACCAAGGCGGTCGCTGCCACCCTCCAAGCCCTCGCCACCCCCAGCCGCCTCCGCATCCTGGCGCGGCTCCGCCAGGGCCCCTGCTCGGTCAACGAGCTGTCCGATGCCGTGGGCATGGAGCAGTCCGCTGTCTCCCACCAGCTCCGTCTGCTGCGCAACCTCGGGCTGGTCGACGACACCCGCAGGGGACGCCACGTTGTCTACGAGCTCTACGACAGCCACGTAGCCGAGCTGCTCGACCAGGCCATCTACCACGTCCAGCATCGCCGGCTCGGCTACCCCGACCGCACCATCTCCGCCAGCTGAGTGTTCTGCGACTGACCCTCAGGCAGCCACGCCGGCGAGGCGCACCGGGCAAGATTTCACCGGAAGAAGGACGCACGAGCTTGCGGGGGTTGTTACTATGGCGGTAGTGCAAATTATCCACGTGAGGAGATGATCGCCCGATGGCCACCACCGAGCTAGACCTGGGTCGCTACAAGCTGGGGTGGAGTGACGTCGAGGATTACGTCTTCAAGCCCAAGAAGGGGATCAACTCCGACATCGTGCGGGAGATGTCCTGGATGAAGGGCGAGCCCGACTGGATGCGGGACTTCCGGCTCAAGGCGCTCCGCCACTTCGAGCGCAAGCCGATGGCCCCCTGGTTCGCGGTCAACATGCCGGATCTGGACTTCAACGACATCTACTACTACATCAAGCCCACCGCCAAGCAGGTCGACGTCTGGGACGAGCTGCCCGAGTCGGTCAAGAACACCTACGAGAAGCTGGGCATCCCCGAGGCCGAGCGGAAGTACCTCGCCGGGGTCACCGCCCAGTACGAATCGGAGGTGGTCTACCACCGCAACCACGACGACCTGGAAGCGCAGGGCGTGCTGTTCTGCGACATGGACACCGCAGTGCGCGAGCACCCCGAGATCGTGCAGCGCTACTTCGGCAGCCTCATCCCCCCCGCGGACAACAAGTTCGCCGCCCTCAACTCGGCGGTCTGGTCGGGTGGCTCGTTCATCTACGTCCCGCCGGGCGTCAAGGTCGAGATGCCGCTGCAGGCATACTTCCGGATCAACGCGGAGAACATGGGCCAGTTCGAGCGGACTCTGATCATCGCGGACGAGGGCGCCCAGGTCCACTACATTGAGGGCTGCTCGGCACCGGTCTACACCTCCGACTCCCTGCACTCGGCGGTGGTCGAGCTGGTGGCCCTGCCCGGTTCCCGGATCACCTACACCACCATCCAGAACTGGTCCAACAATGTTTACAACCTGGTCACCAAGCGGGCTCGGGCGGACACCGAGGCACACGTCGAGTGGATCGACGGCAACATCGGCTCCCGCCTCACCATGAAGTACCCCTCGGTGTACCTCATGGGCCCCAAGGCCTCGGGCGAGGTGCTCTCGGTCGCCTACGCCGGCGCCGGCCAGCACCAGGACGCCGGGGCCAAGATGGTCCACGCCGCTCCGGAGACGACCAGCACCATCGTCTCCAAGTCGATCTCCAAGGACGGCGGCAAGACCACCTACCGGGGCCTTGTGCACGTCGACCCCGGTGCGCATCACGCCAAGAGCTTCGTGCGCTGCGACGCCCTGATCCTGGACGAGGAATCCATCTCCAAGACGCTGCCTTACATGGAGGTCGGCGAGCGCGACGCCCAGATCGGCCACGAGGCCACGGTCTCCAAGGTGGGCGACGACCAGCTCTTCTACCTGATGAGCCGGGGCCTCTCGGAGCAGCAGGCCATGGGGATGATCGTGAACGGCTTCATCGAGCCGGTTACCCGCACCCTGCCCATGGAGTACGCGGTCGAGTGGAGCCGGCTGATCGAGCTCCAGATGGAGGGCTCAGTCGGCTAGGAGCTAGCGGTTCGGGTCGTCCTCTGGCCGGTCCGGCGAGGGTCTCTGGTCTTCCGCCAGGAGGCGTCCGCGGATCCATTCGCGGATGGGGTCACCCATCATGGCCGCAAACGGGTCGCCGCCACGGCGGGTTACCTGGATCCGAACCTCTTCCGACTCGGGGATCGCCTCGGGGACGGCCTGTGACCTGGCCTGGCGGGGGGCGCCTTCAGGGGTCACCGAGATGGTGCGCCCGCAGGTGTTGCACCACCAGGTCACCACGTCGCGGACCGGGTCCCCGATCTCGCCGCCCGGGACGGCCTGGGTGCTCCAACGCAGGGACTCGCTCAGCCGGGAACGGCATCCAGGGCACTCGGCCTCCGCCGCCCTTCTGGTCCTGGAGCGCGGGAGGCTCTGCACCTCGACGTCTGGACCCTGCGCGACCCACGCTCGCCCCAGTTCGTTGAGCTGGTCGGGGATCAGCCGCAAGACCTCGGCTCGGAGCCTTTCCTGGGATACCCCGAGCTCTGTCAGCACCTGGTTGGCGACGCCGTTGCCCTCGCGCATAAGGGCGAGTAGGAAGTGCTCGGTGCCGATGTAGTTATGACCCAGCTGGAGCGCTTCTCGCAGGGACAGCTCCATGACCTTCTTGGCCCGGGGGGTGAACGGAGACGATCCTGCCGGTCCTGACGCTGCCGGTCCAACGTGCTCTTTGACCTTGGCTCGCGCCGCCTCCAGGGTGACGCCGAGCGTTGCCAGGGCCTGGGCTCCCACGCTCTCGCCCTCGTGGATCAGTCCCAACAGCAGGTGCTCGGTCCCGATGAAGTTGTGTTCGGCCAGGCGGGCCTCCTCCTGCGCCAGGACCATCACCCGGCGAGCCCGGTCGGTGAAGCGTTCGAACACCGGCACCGAGCTTACATGGCCCATCTCGTACCCGGCGCCTAACTGGTGCTCGTACTCAAGGCGCGCTGGCCGGCAGCTCCACCCGGAAGACCGAGCCCTGGCCAGGCAGGCTGCGGACCCCGACCCAGCCACCATGGGCCTCAGCAATGGCCGCCACGATGGACAGGCCCAGCCCGCTCCCGGCCCCCGTGCCGAGCGAGGCCCGGCTGCGGGAAGTGTCCACCCGATAGAAGCGCTCGAATACACGTGTAGCGGCTTCAGGATCCAGGCCCGGTCCCGAATCGGCGACCTCCAACACCGCAAGGGGCCGGGTGTCTGGGCCGGGGACGTCCGGGGCGCCCTCCACCCGCGCGGATACCAGCACTGCGGTGCCCGATGGCGTGTGGTCTCTGACGTTGGCCAGCAGGTTTGCCACTACCTGGCGAAGGCGTGCCTGGTCGCCCTTGAGCAACACCGGTGCCGGAGCATCGAGGGCGATTGGCCGGTCTGGCTCGGCGGCCCGGGCGTCGGTGACCGCGTCCGTGGCGACCACCGCCAGATCGACCTCGATGCTCTCCAGTGGCCGGTGCTGGTCCAGCCGGGCCAGCAGCAACATGTCTTCGACCAGGCCACCCATCCGGATCGACTCCTCCTCGATCCGGCGCATTGCGGTCCGCAGGTCATCGGGACGCTCCCAGGCCCCCCGGCGGAACAGCTCGGCGTATCCCCTGATCGAGGTGAGCGGGGTGCGCAGCTCGTGACTGGCATCGGCCACAAACCTACGCAGGCGCTCCTCGGAAGCCTGGCGTGCCACGAAGGACGCCTCGATCTGGCCCATCATCGTGTTCAGCGCGAGACCCAGCCTCCCCACCTCGGTGTTCGTGTCCTGGCGCTCGATCCGCTGGGACAGGTCTCCGGTGGCAAACGCTCCCGCAGTGTCGCCGATCAGGTCCAGCGGACGCAGGCCCAGATGGACAAGCCAGCGCCCGACGATCCCGATCAGTGCCAGCACGCCGAGGCTGACCAGGACCTCGATCAGTTCCAGACGGGACATGGTGGAACGGATCGGGGCCAGCGAGGCCCCGATCACCAGGGTCGCGTTCTCGCCGGAGATGGGGACCGCGATCACCCGCCATGGGGCCGACCGGGAGTCTCGTGCTCTGAGTGTGACTGGCACGGAGGTACCTGAACCGATGCTGGTGGGGAGCGCTGGGGGCGAGGGTGGGCTCTGGTTGCTGGGCGCGATCCTCTTGGACTGCTCCATCTGGCCCGAGGAGGAGACGAGGGCCACGTAGCTGTCGGCGTCTCCCAGGATCCCGTATACCTGCTGTCCGGCACCCGCTTGGAACAGTCCCCCGGATGCCAGCAGGCGCTCGGCCGGCTCACCTGCATTGGCCAGGCCCGCGTCCACCCGACCTACCAGGTACGACCGTAGGGCGGTTGCTGCGGCCACGTCCGAGACCACCAGGCCGATTGCCACCAGGATCAAGACGCTCGCCAGCAGGCGCGAGCGGATGGACAGCCGATTCCAGCCGAGGCGGATCGTTCGCCCCACGTGTGCCAGCGTGCGTCCCGAGGCACCGAGCCTCTGCCCGGCCACCCTCCTAATCCTGACACCGATCCCGGCGAGCCGGGTGTTACCCATTCCGGCGAGCCGGGTGTCATCGCCGAGCCGGCCGCTTCCGCCCAGCTGGGAGAGCCCTCTCATCTTTCAGGGGGGAGGCGCAGGCTGTATCCGATGCCTCGCAGTGTGTGAATCAGGGGGATACGCCCGGTGCAGTCGACCTTTTTTCGCAGGTAGCTGATGTAGGTCTCCACGACGTTGGGGTCGCCCCCGAAGTCGTACTGCCACACGTGGTCCAGGATCTGGGACTTGGACACCACCCGCTTGGCGTTCTCCAACAGGTAGTGGAGCAGCCTGAACTCCGTGGCGGTAAGGGAGATGGGCTCGTCCCCCCTGCGGACCTCGTATGTTTCGGTGTCCAACTCCAGGTCGGCAAAACACATCCGAGCGGTATCAGGACCGGTTCCGCCTGCCCGGCGGAGCACCGCCCTGACCCTGGCAGTCAGCTCCTCCAGGCTGAATGGTTTGGTGACGTAGTCGTCGCCACCCAGGTGCAGGCCCCCTATCTTGTCCTCGGTGGCGTCTCTGGCGGTGAGGAATACCACCGGAACGCCGACCCCGTCGGCACGTAGCCGGCGCACCACTTCGAAGCCGTCCAGGTCGGGCAGCATCACGTCCAGCACGATCAGGACCGGGTTGCGATCCGCGACTTTGGCCAGCGCCTCGCGCCCAGTCCCAGCCACGTCCACGTTGAAGCCCTCGTAGCGCAGGGCGGTGCTGATCAGCTCGGTGATGGTCGGCTCGTCGTCAACCACCAACAAGCGCGGACCGGGCCTCTCGCCGGATGCGCCCGCCGTCGGGGTCATCGGCGGGACCGGATCATTGCTGTGGCTGGCCGCGCTGGGGTAGCCGGAGCTTCGGTAGCCGGAACTCCGGCCGCCCACGCGGGTGGACCCCCTGGGGGGACTGTTCCCAGGGGGACCCAACCGGCTTGATCGGCCAGCTTGGCGAGAAGGGGGGCTCGCTTCGCTTCCGTCACGAGCCATCTTCTACCTCCAACCTTGGATTGCCCTGAGAAGATCCTGGGAGGGGGCGTAGAGTATGTGTAAGGGCGCCAAGGATGTGACCGGAGGCCTGATGGTGACCACCGTGAGCGGTCAAGATAGGAGACGATTGCTCCATGCCGATGCGGGAAGAGTGCAAGCACTTCCAGAGTAGGACCTACGCCTCTGGCGAGACCGCGCGTTTTTGCGTGTTGGACTTGGCTCCAGAGGCGCCTTGGCGCTGCCCGGAGGACTGCAAGGCCTATGCCCGAAGGGTGGCAGATGTAGGGTGGGCGCACGGTAAGCAGGTGAGCCCCCCTGTCGAGTCCGAGCCGCCTGAGCCCTCAGGAGATGTCGCTGCGCTCCTCGACGCGGCGGAGAACATCGTCAACTCGATCGGGCCCGAAGCGGTCCGCGAGGCAGAGCGGGAACGAGCGATCCAGTCCAGGCAGGAGGCTCGGGCCGCCTCGAAGACGCCTTGGTGGCGCCGCATCGGCGGCCGGAGCCGCCGCCGCCGGTAGGCGCACTAGTCTTGCATGATCAGCCGCGGGCAGGTTGGCCGAAAGCACCGCAGGCCGTCCGGCCCCGAACGCGAGAGGAACCTCCACGCCCAGCGCCTTTACCGCCGATGCCGTCGCTGCCCTTCAGGGTCCGCGATGGCTTTGCGACGCCCGCCAGGAGGCCTTTGAGCGCTTCCAGGCTGCCACCATGCCCGCGGAGTCCGAAGAGGTATGGCGCTACAGCCGCATCGACGACCTCGACCTCGACGCGTACTCGCCCCAGTCCGGGTCAGAGGTAGCAACCAGCCAGCCCGGCGCCGGTATCCCGGCGTCCGCCGCCAGGCTGGCACACCAGCTGGTTGACGGCCTCGGAGAGCGCTCGGGGTTGGTCATCGAGCGCGGTGGCCGCCTGGTTCAACTGGAGCTTGACCCAGCCGCGGCGGCCCAGGGACTGGAGTTGGGTCGCCTGAGCGAAGCGGCGAACGGGTCCGAGCTGCTGGGGGCGGTCGCTGGCACTCCCGACGCCCTGGTCGAGCTGGCGAATGCATTCATGCCGGACGCGGTGGTGGTGAGTGTTCCGCCACGGGTCTGCCTGGCCGCCCCGGTGGTGATCCTTCGCTGGGCAAGCGTGGGTTCGGGAGCGCTGTTCCCTCGCACGGTGGTTCGTCTTGGTCATTCAGCTCAGGCGAGCGTGGTCGAGGTCCTGATCGGGACCGATGTGGCCACCCTGGTAGTTCCGGTCGTCGAGCTGGATGTGAATGAAGACGCCCAGCTGGGGTACGTGGGGATCCAGGAGCTTGGGCCCAAGGCTTGGCAGGTGGCGTATCAGGCGAGCAGGGTCGCTCGCTACGGGCACCTCCGCTCGTTCAGCATGGGCCTTGGCGGCCACTACGCCCGCCTGCGAACTGATTCCCGGCTAGCCGGGCACGGTGGATCATCCGACCTGATGGCGGCTTATTTCGGGGACGGCGACCAGATGCATGACTTTAGGACCCTGCAGGACCACGATGCCCCCAAGACCACCAGCGATCTGTTGTTCAAGGGGGCGGTGGCAGGCCAGTCCCGCTCGGTGTACAGCGGTCTCATCCGGGTGCGGCGGGGCGCTGTCGGGACCAACGCATACCAGACCAACCGCAACCTGGTCCTGTCCGAGGGTGCCCACGCGGACTCAGTACCCAACCTGGACATCGCCGAGAACGACGTCCGGTGCAGCCACGCCTCCGCGGTGGGACCCATCGACGAGGAGCAGCGCTACTACCTCGAAAGCCGGGGCATCCCTCCCGAGGTTGCTGATCGCCTCATCGTGCAGGGGTTCTTCGATGACATCCTGGCCCGTGCCCCGGTGCCGGGGATCGCCCCATACCTGCGCGCGGCGGTTGCGGCCAAGCTTCCCGCCGGGTCGGTGCCCGCCGGGTCGCTGCTTGTCGGGTCGGCCGCAGGTCCGAGGGAGGTCTGATGGGGGACCAGCTCAGGCTCTGCGCACAGGACGATCTGGCTCCGGGCGAGGCGAGACGCTTCGACATCGGTGAGCACCGGATCGCCCTCGTTCGCATCGGGGATGACTTTTACGCCATCGGAGACCGTTGTAGCCACGCCAACTATTCGCTGGCGGAGGGGGAGGTCTATACCGACGACAAGGAGATCGAGTGCTGGAAGCACGGCAGCACATTCCGCCTGGAGACCGGTGAACCGGTGACCCTGCCCGCAACCCTGCCGGTACCCGTGTACCGGGTCGAGTGCTCAGGCGACGATGTAATGGTGGTCCTTGACTGATGAGCACCGACTGATGAGCACCCTCCGCATCACCGGCCTTCGAGCCGGGGTGGCCGGCCGTTCCGGGGCGTCGGGAGGTGCCAGCCACGCCGGCGGGGACGGCACCGAGATCCTCAAGGGCGTGGATCTCGAGATCGCCAGCGGTGAGGTGCACGCCTTGATGGGACCCAACGGTTCGGGCAAGAGCACGCTCTCACACGTGCTTATGGGCCGGCCGGGCTACGTGGTCGAGGCCGGGAGCGTGACTCTCGATGGGGTCGAGTTACTGGGGATGCCCACTTGGGAGAGAGCCAAGGCGGGTCTGTTCCTCGCGTTGCAGTACCCGATCGAGGTTCCGGGAGTGAGTCTGACCGAGGCCCTCGCAGAGGCTCTGCGCTCCGCGGGGCGCAACGAGGACGCGGCCGCGGTAGTGGCCAGAGCGGCCGCCGAGGCGGATCGCATCGGCTTTGACCAGCGCTTCTTGACCCGCCCACTCAACGTGGATCTCTCCGGGGGCGAGAAGAAGCGCAACGAGACCCTCCAGCTGGGGGTGTTGCGCCCCAAGATCGCCATACTCGACGAGATCGATTCCGGCCTGGACGTGGACGCGCTTCGGGCAGTGGCGCGCCGAGTCCAGGCGGCCACGGAAGAGTTCGGCCTTGGGGTGCTCGCCATCACCCATTACAACCGCCTGCTGGGAGAGCTGCGCCCCGATGTGGTTCACGTGCTGTCTGCCGGCCGGATCGTGCGCACCGGTGGCCCGGAGCTGGCCGCCGAGCTGGAGCGCACCGGCTACGCCGGCTATGAGACCACCAGGTCTTAGCCGCCGAGCCGGGGTCGAATTTGCTTGCGGGATGAATTGGGGAGTATTTCCCTTGCTATTTACTGGAGATGCTCCCCATTGGGGTCAGGCAGTCTGGATGGTGATCGCCTCGGTGGGGCAGGCCATGGCGGCCTCTTCCACCAATGAGCGCAGGTCTTCTCCGGGGTGCTCGTCGAGCACGTAGAGGTACCCGTCGTCGCGGACCTCGAAGACCTGCGGTGCGATCCCCATGCACAGCGCGTTGCTCATGCATGCGTCGAAGTGCACCACCACTTTCACCAGAGACCGCCCTAGTTTCCAGAAGCCTGGTCAAGGCCCTGGGCAAGTGCATTCCAAGAGAGCGTGGCGCACTTGATCCGGACCGGGAACTGCACCACTCCCTGAAGAGCGGCCAGCTCGCCCAGGTCGCGCAGGGCCTCCTCGCCACTAGAAGGCGGGGCAACGGCCTCCTCGCCGGTGTCCAGGCTGGCCTCGTGGATGGACATCATCGACTTGAAGGTGCGGATGAGCGCCCGGGCTTCTGCCACGCTGCGGCCCTTCACTGCGGCGGACATCAGCGACGCCGAGGACTGGCTGATCGAGCAGCCCTGGCCCCCGACCTTCACGTCGACGACCTCGCCATCCTCGACAGACAGGAAAAGCACGATCTCGTCGCCGCACAGCGGGTTGAAGCCCTCGACCCGCACCGCGGGGGGGCTCTCCAGCGTCCCCCGGTTGCGGGGGTTGCGGTAGTGGTCCAGGATGATCTCGCGGTACAGCTCCTCCAGCCCGTGCACGGCCGCCATCCTAGGAGAAGATCTTTCCGGCCTCGACCAGGGCCTCGGAGAGTGCGTCCACGTCCGCTTCGTTGTTGTAGAGGTACAGCGAAGCCCGGGCGGTGGCGCTGACCCCCAAGCGGCGCATCAGGGGCTTGGCGCAGTGGTGACCGGCGCGCACGCACACCCCTGAGGAGTCGAGGACCTGGGACAGGTCGTGGGGGTGGATGTCGCGGTAGGCGAAGGAGATCACCGCCCCCCGGCGTGAGGTGTCGTCGGGACCGAAGATCCTCAGATCGTCGCCGTGCCGCTCCCGCAGGCTCGACAGGGCGTAGTTGGTAAGGGCCACCTCGTGCGAGCGGATGGCCTCCATGCCCAGCGTTTCCAGGTAGTCAATAGCCGCGCTCAGGCCTATGGCCTCAGCGATCGGGGGTGTTCCCGCTTCGAACTTCCAAGGAATCTCGTTCACCGAGAACCCGTCCAGACGCACGTCCCGGATCATCTCGCCCCCGCCCAGCCAGGGTGGCATCTCCTCCAGCAGCTCCCGCCGTCCCCAAAGGCAGCCGATGCCGGTTGGCCCCAGCATCTTGTGCCCGGTAAAGCCGAGCCAGTCCGCACCCATCTGTGCCACGTCCACCGAGGCGTGCGGGACCAGCTGAGCGGCATCGACCAGCACCAGGGCACCGGCGGCATGGGCGGCGACAGAGATCTGGCTCACCGGGTTGATGGTGCCCAACACGTTGGACATCGCGCTCACCGCGACCAGCGCCACCCCGTTCAGCATCGAGTCCAGGTTGTCCAGAATCAGGTAACCCTCGTCGTCGATGGGGATGTAGCGCAGTGAAAAGCCCCGCTCGGCGGAGAGCATCAGCCAGGGGACCAGGTTGGCGTGGTGCTCCATCTCGGTCAGTAGGACGGTGTCCCCGGGTCCCAGGTTGCGCCTGCCCCAGGTGTTGGCCACCAGGTTGATCGCCTCGGTGACGTTCTTGGTGAACACGACCTCGGACGGGGAGGCGGCGCCCACGAGCCGGGCGACCTTGGCCCTGGCCCCCTCAAAACGGGCTGTCGCCTCCTCGGCGATGGCGTAGACGCCACGGTGAACGTTGGCGTGGGTGGTCTCGTAGTAGCCGCTCATTGCGTCGATGACGATGCGCGGCTTCTGCGAGGAGGAGGCGGAGTCCAAATAGACCAGCCGGTGGCCGTGCGACTGCGTGGCCAGGATGGGGAAGTCGGCCTTGATCCGGTCGACATCGAGCCCCCGGCGCCCCTCGCTGGTCCCGGACTCGCCGGACTCGGACTCGCCGGTCCCGGACTCGCTGGTCCCTGCCTGGGCGGCGGTCACTGCCTCGCTGGTCCCTGCCTGGGCGGCGGTCCCGGACTCGCTGGTCCCTGCCTGGGCGGCGGTCACTGCCTCGCTGGTCCCTGCCTGGGCGGCGGTCACCGGCGCAGGCCCTCGAAGCCCTCGGCCTCCACCCGGCGAGCCAGCTCGGGGCCACCGCTTTCGACCACCCGGCCGTCGAACAGCAGGTGGACCCGGTCGGGGGTGAGCACGTCGAGGATCCGCTGGTAGTGGGTGATGAGCAGGACTCCGAGCCCCGGCCGGGCCGCGCGCACCTCGCCGACACCCTTGCCCACCGCCTTGAGGGCGTCGATGTCCAGTCCCGAGTCGGTCTCGTCCAAGATGGCCACGTCCGGTTCCAGGACCGCCATCTGGAGGATCTCGTTCCGCTTCTTCTCCCCGCCGGAGAAGCCCTCGTTCAGGTACCGGGAGGCGAACGAAGGGTCCATGCCCAGGCGTGCCATCCACTCCATGATCGCCAGGCGCAGCTCGAGCACCGACAGGTCGACTCCCTTGCGGGCTGAAAGCGCTTGGCGCAGGAACTGGACCATCGGCACACCCGGGATCTCCTCGGGGTCCTGGAATGCAAGGAATATGCCCGCCTTGCTCCGCACGTCGGTGGGCCACGCGGTGACGTCGGAGCCCCTGAGCAGGATCTGCCCCGAGGTCACCTCGTAGGCAGGGGCACCCAGAAGGGTGTTGGCCAGGGTCGACTTGCCCGACCCGTTGGGCCCCATCAGGGCGTGGACCTCCCCCTCGCGCAGGGCAAGGTTGACTCCCCGCAGGATCTGGGTGCCCTCGACCGAGACGCACAGGTCGATCACCTCGAACAGGGGGACGTCGCTGGGGTTCACGAGCACCAGTGTATGGGGCTCGATCAGTCCCGCCCCGCCCCCGCCACCGCGGTCCCCCCCGCTCCCTCGGTCTCGCTCCGCCGCGCCCGCGGCCTTCATGGGGTGAACTCGTGCAGTTAACTGCAGGAGTTCACCCCATGGACGGCTTGAGTCGCTTCTGAGCGAGCACCGGAGCGCTCGAGCCCTGCGGCGCCGGCGGCCGAAGGGCGCATCCGAGTTCCGCTGCGACCCGGGCTGGACCGTCGACTACATCTGCCCAGCCGTATCGCAGGATCGTCCACCCTGGATGGGTGAGCAGGATGACATTTTGTCGCCTCATGTCCTCGCGGTGATCGGCTCGAGTGCCATGCCAGGCGTAGCCCTCCAGCTCCACGAGTACGCGGCGTTCCGGCCAGGCGAAGTCTGCCCGAAGCAATCCGGTGTCGCCGGCGATCTTGTACTGCCGGTTGCCCGGGGGAATGTCAAAGCGACGGCAGAGCTGGACGAACCGGGTCTCGAGCACACTCTCGGTGGGCGCTTGATCGACCGGTCCATTCACGATGGCCTTCAGCGACGCGCTCCCGGCCCGGCCCTTGCCTCCCACAGCCTTCAATCGCCGTTGGAGCAGAGGGAGGGAGGTCCTGTGGCTCCGCAACCCGGACTCGATTGCAATCTCCAAGGTGTCCGCATCCACTACCGATGCGAGGTCGACCAGAGTCCGGGTCACGGTGGTCGCCGGTATGCGCTCTGGCCTGTGGCGATCAATGGGCGGGAGGTGCGCGCTGCGGTGCACCACGACTCCTTCGACGTTGCGGTGGTTGCGCTCTCGAGGAATGGTGACCTCGACAATCTCGCCTCGGAGGCCGTCCAGGCGTTGGAGGATGGCAGCGGAACGGTGGGAGACCACGGTTCCAGGCCCACCGGCCAAGACGGCGACCATGAGGCTCTGATGCCAGGTCTGACTCAGTGCAGCCAGCCGGTAGACGCCAGGCGTGACGCGCTCCCACCGGGGAGATCGCGCCAGATACTGGGACGACAGTCCCCGCGACGTGGCCTGAGCCGTGGTAATCACTCCGTATTGGGCCAGGCCGAGGCGTTCCAGCCGTTCATGGAGTGAACTCGTGCAGTTTTTGCAGCTCATCACTCCATGGACGGCTTCTTGGGCTTGACTGCCAACGTTGCCTCGGCGGTCTCCCAGTTGGTGGCGATCGCCCTCTGCGCTCTCGCCAGGGTGACCCGATGGTCGCAGACCGCGCGTTTGAGCTGGTCCTCCACCTCGTCCTTGGAGTTGAGGTAATAGGAGCTGGGGTGGTTGTCGGGCTCGGGCCACAGGTTGCGCGGGTCCCACGGCGCCCCGCCCAGCTCCAGCGGCACCAGGTGGTCAAACTCATAGGCGCCGAGCCGGCCGCTCTGGCCGTAGACGGTCAATGACACGCGCTTGAGCCGCTCGGTATAGGACTCCGGAGGCCGGACGGTGGAGGTCCACCCGCCAGAGCAGATGGTGTTCCCGATGTCGGCCTGGGTCACCGCTGGGTTGAGCGCCCCGGGGGTGCAGGCGTGGTCGGGCAGGGCCTGGGCGGCGAACGGGGTCCCGGCCGTGCCAGCGCGGTAGTGGCAGGGGCCGGCCGGGTAGGTCCCGGGACCCGCCCTGCCAACCGCCAGGCGAGACGGGCCGTGATCGCTTGGAGCGGATCCAGCCGGAGCTTTGGCAGCCGGGGCGGTTGCAGTGGCAGCCGGGGCGGGTGCACTGGCACCCACCGTCGAGCACGCCGTCAGCGCCAATCCCGTCGAGGCGACAAGGCAGAGCACTTTGCGTGGGGATGGCTTCATGGGATCAAGTATGACTCGAAGCTGTGACAGGACCGTCTAAGCTCGGCGGCCATGGGTGTCGTGATCTGATGACCGGGGCGGTGGCTTCCCGAGTCGCCACCGCCCAGCCAGTCGCTGAACTCCAGACCTTCGCAACCCAAACGGTTGGAAGCCAGAGCACCGCAGGCCACCGAACCCTTCCCAAGGAATTGGAATATCCGCGCGACGAGCTTGTGTCCGACTTCCGCACCGCTTGCCTCTCACGGGCGCTTGACGACCGGGAGCTGATCCTGCAGACCCAGAGCCGGTCGTTCTTCCAGATATCCGGAGCGGGGCACGAGGCGGTCTGTGTGGCCCTGGCTCGCAGCTTGCGACCCGCCTACGACTGGTTCCTGCCTTACTACCGGGACCGTGCGCTGATGCTGGCACTCGGGGTGACCCCGACCGAGATGCTGGCCCAAGCCGTCGGGTCTGCCGACGACAAGGCCTCGGCGGGCCGCCAGATGCCGTGCCACTGGGGGAATGCCGCGTTGCACATCCTCACCGCCTCCAGCCCCACCGGAACCCAGTGCCTTCCGGCAGTGGGCTGCGCCGAGGCGGGCCGCTACATCGCCGACCACGCCCACCACGCCCACCACGCCGACCACGCCGACCACGCCGACCACGCCGACCACGCCGACCACGCCGACCACGCCGACCACGCCGACCACGCC
>JBOGGT010000061.1:0-5523 GCA_050744225.1 Acidimicrobiales bacterium
CTCGGTCCGCCGTCCATCCGCGAAGAATTTGTAGACGCGCCACACTGGTCACCTGCTCAGAGTTTGCTTACCTGTGCTTTGCAAACGACACAATACCCGTGGGAAATGCACTGGGAGCGGTGGCTGATGACAGTGGTCCTGGACGCGCATCACGCACACTCAAAACCCCCAGCACCAAGGACCGAGCGCTTAGCTGGCATTATATCCCACGGACAATTTTGCGGCAGATCATGCCCGGAATCAGGGTTCTAGGAGACGGGCGTTGTTCCGCATGGGTCACCCCAAACTGGCTCTTTGCATGTCCGCGGCTCGACCTGATCGCCCGCTGGGCTCCGGACACATCCAGCGAAGGAGCGCGAGCGCCAAGCAGACTTCGCCGGGCTGCTTGAGGCCTGGGCGAGCTCTACCGACCGCGGCGTGCGCCAGCACCGATGCGGCTCCGCGCCACCTCAAAGCACGCCACGGCGCCTGCAGAAGCCAGGTTCAAGCAGGACAGCGGACCCGGTTGAGGGATCGAGGCAAGCACGTCGCAGCGCTGGCGGGTCAGGCGCCCCAGTCCCTGGCCCTCGGCACCAAGCACGAGAGCGACCGGCTGGTCGGCGATACGGAGGTCGAACAGAGAGGTAGGTGCCCCTGAGTCCAGGCCCACGGTCCACACACCGTTGCGCGAGAGCTCGGCCAGAGCCGCTGGGATCCCAGGAACCAGGGCGAGGTGCACGTGTTCAATCGCCCCGGCCGCGGCCTTTGTCACGGCCGGAGTCACGTGAACAGCTCGGTGCCGGGGCAGCACGGCTCCGGTTGTCCCGGCCACGACCGCGCTCCTGAGCAAAGCTCCAAGGTTGTGGGGATCGGTCACCCCATCCAAGACCACAAGGAACGGAACCACTCCGGCTTTGGGGCGGCTCAGCTGGTCCAGATCTACCTCCTCCAGGGACCTGGCGTGGGCCAGCACTCCTTGGGGAGCGTCGGTGCGCGCCTCTGCCTCCAGCTCTGATCGCGCAACCCGACGCAAGGGCACTCGTGCCTGCATGGCCAGGTGTGCAATCTCATCCAGGATGGGAGAGGGATCGAGGTCCTCGGCCAACCACACGTCAATGGCCCGGGTGCGTGGGCGATACAACAACTCCCGCACGGATCGACGACCCTCGACCTGATCGCCTCCCAGGCTCCTGCGCGAGTCGCGCTGGGCCGGACCCTGTTTGCCCCACCCTCCCCCGCCCGTACCTCGGGCGTCGTTCGCCCTATAAGGCCTGCGCTTCGCCCGGTAGGAGGGCTGATTACCCCCCTGCTTGGGACGGTCCTGGTGGTATGCACTATCAGAACGGGGCCGGCTCTCAGGCCGGCTGGATTCCCAGTGCTGACCCGACTGAGCCGCGCTACCCGACCGAGCCGGGCTACCCGAGCGGCCTGGCTGGGTGGAGCGAGCCGACCGAGCTGGGCTACCCGAGCCCCCTGGCTGGGCGTAGCGAGCCGGCTGACCAGAGCGGCCTGGCTGACCAGAGCGGCCTGGCTGACCAGAGCGGCCTGGCTGACCAGAGCGGCCTGGCTGGCCCGAGCGGGCTGGCTCCGGCTCACTGGCGGAACGGGGAGCGCCAAGCCCGGGATCGTTGCGTCGAGTAGCCCCACCTCGGGGAGCCCCACCTCGGGGAGCGCCACGTCCGGGCACCCTGGGCAATGAACCCGCTCGGGGCGCAGTGGAGCGACCCGTGGACCGGGCGGGACGGCCGGTCGCTCGCTCGTCGCTCACCGGCGTGCCTCGACGAGGGCCGTAGCCCAGCAAGCAATACCCTCGCCCCTGCCGAGCGCGCCCAGGCCCTCCGCCCTCTTGGCCTTCACGCTGACCGGCCCGCCCGCGGCCCGCCCCATCCCCAGCGCCATAGCCGAGCGACGGGGGGCCAGCCGGGGGGCCTCGAGCACCACCGAACAGTCCGCGTTGGCCAACCGCCACCCGGCCTGCACCGCCATCTCCCCCACCCGTGCCAGGATCCCCAAGCTGTCGGCGCCCTTCCATGCCTCGTCCCGGTCTGAAAAATGCTCTCCGATGTCGCCCAACCCGCATGCCCCCAAGATCGCATCCGCCACCGCATGGCAGACCACGTCCCCGTCGCTGTGACCTGCCAAGCCGCGCTCGCCGGGAAAGACCACTCCCCCGAGCACCAGCTTCCTTGAAGCCTCGTCGGTGAATGGGTGCACGTCAAACCCGAGCCCGGAACGCAACAAGGGACCGCCCGCTCCCCGCAGGTGCCTCTCCGCGACCGCCAGATCGCCGGGCGTGGTCAGCTTGAGGTTGTCCGCCTCGCCGGGGACGGTGCGGACTACGCCGCCGATCGCCTCCACCAAAGCGGCGTCATCGGTCCCCTCCGACCCCTCCAGGTGGGCTGCGACCAGGACGTCCCGCCGGAAGGCCTGGGGGGTCTGGACGGTCACCAGGTCCTCTCGCGCGACGGTGGCGATAACCAGGTCACCGGCCACCCGCTTGACCGTCTCGGTCACCCGCATCACGGGGACCACCCCGGCGACGCCCGGGTCTCCGAGCCCGCCAAGGACCGCTTCAAACAGAGCGCTGCTCGCCAGCGGGCGCGCTGCGTCGTGCACGACCACCACGTCCGCCGTCTCGGGCAGGCCAGCAAGGCCGGCTCGAACCGACGCCGAGCGGGTCCCGCCTCCGTGAACCGCCACATCGGCCGATCCCACGTCCATTACAGCTCCCGCCGGCAGCACGACGACCACTCCTTCGGCCACGGCCTTCGAGGCCTCCACGGACCAGTCGAGCACCCGCCGGCCCGCAAGTGGCTCGAACTGCTTGGGCCGGCCAAAGCGCCTGCCGTGGCCACCAGCCACGACTATCGCCCAGACTGTCATCCCGACGCTAGGCCAGGGCTTCGTCGAGCTTGGACTCGGCCTCGGCCTCGCTCACGTTGATGGCGAAGGTCAGCTCTGATACCAGGATCTGTCGCGCCCGGGTCAACATCCGCTTCTCGCCCGCCGAAAGTCCCTTGTCCTTGTCCCGGATCGAAAGGTTCCGGACCACCTCGGCCACCTGGTAGATATCACCTGACTTCAGCTTCTCCACATGGTTCTTGTAACGGCGAGACCAGTTGGTGGGCATACGCGCCTCCTTTTTCCGGAGCACAGCGAAAACCTCCTCAACCTCCTCGTCGTTGATCACCTCCCGCAGGCCCACCTCGGCGGTGTTGGCCGTGGGCACCATGAGGGTCAGGTCCCCGTAGGCGAGACGGAGCACCAAGTACTCCCGGCTCTCGCCAAAAGCCTCCTTCTGCTCCCTACGCTCGATCACCGCGGCACCGTGGTGCGGGTAAACTACCTTGTCACCGACATCAAACGTCATCCTTCTCCAACCCAATAGACAGTGAGCGAGCCACTCCAGGATACACCACTTTGAAGAATTTTGGCATTCGACCACCGGATCCCCGTGTCCACCCCCGCCGGCCCGCCCCTGCGTTGCCGTCGGCGCACCTCAACCGATTGGCGAACCCGTAGCCGGCAGTTCCCCATCGGCGACCGCCGGGTCTGCGAAAGGCGGTGGCGGTCGGCGTCCCTGACCTGACAGATCCACGAGTCCCAATGCCACCAGTGCCGCCGCCAGCGAGGCAACCCGGACCAGCTCGATACCCGGTGGCCCGTCGGGCGAGGAGGCAGGCACCACCGCCCGGCGAAACCCGAGCCGATGCGCCTCACCCAGCCGCCGGCCCACCTGCACCACCTGGCGCACTTCACCCCCCAGGCCGATCTCGCCGCAGGCCACCAGGTCGGAGGGGATCGGAACCCCGCTGCTGGCCGAGGCAAGGGCCAGGGCCACCGCCAGGTCTGCTGCCGGCTCCACCACCCTGACTCCCCCGACTGCCGAGGCAAAGACGTCGAAGCCGCCCAGCCGCAGCCTGGCGTGACGCTCCAGGACCGCAAGGAGCAGGGCCAGCCGCCCCCCGTCGAGTCCCTGGGCAGAGCGCCGTGGCATGGGGGCCTGGGTCTTGGACACCAGCGCCTGCACCTCCACCAGCAACGGGCGCTGGCCCTCCATGGCTGGCATCACCACGGCTCCTGGGACACCCGGCCGGCGATCCCCCAACAACATGCCGCTCGGGTCGGGCACCCCGACCAGGCCGGTCCCGGTCATCTCGAACAGGCCCAGCTCCCCGGTCGGCCCGAAGCGGTGCTTGGTCGCCCGCATCAGCCGGAGTGCATGGTGGCGCTCGCCCTCGAAGGACAAGACAGTGTCCACCACGTGCTCCAGCACCCTCGGCCCCGCCAGGTTGCCCTCCTTGGTCACGTGCCCGACCAGCACGATCGCCGGGCCGCAGTTCGCGGGGCCGTAGTTCGCCGGACCGTGGATCGCCGGACCTTGGATCGCCGGACCTTGGATCGCCGGGCCGTGGCCATAGGCCTGCGGATCGGGCCCAGGGGGCGCCTTGGCCACCCTCACCAGGCGAGATGCACACTCCTTGACCTGGGTCACGCTGCCCGGGGCCGAACCGATCTCGGGGTCGGCGACCGTCTGGATGGAGTCCAGGACGACAACGTCCGGGCGCACCTCGTCGATGGCCGCCAGGACGCCGGGGAGGGAGGTCTCGCTCACCAGCCAGAGGCCGTCACCCAACGTCCCCAGCCGTTCGGCCCGGACCCGAACCTGGGAGGGCGACTCCTCGGCAGAGACCAGCAGGGTGCGCCCGCCCCCCAGGGCAATGTTGGCCAACGCCTGCAGGAGCAGGGTGGACTTGCCTATGCCCGGCTCACCACCGAGCAAGGTGACCGACCCGGGGACGAGGCCTCCAGCGAGCACCCGGTCGAGCTCAGCAAGACCGGTGGACAAGGGCGAACTGCCCTCGAGGTCCACCTCCGACAGAAGGGACGGGCGAGCCCAAGTGCAAGGGTCGGGTCCGCGGAGTACCCCGCCCGCCCCGGCGAGGACGTTCGCAGCACCCGGCATGATCGCCGGTCCAGACGCCGACTCCCACTCCTCGACCAGGCAGTTCCACTCCCCGCAGGTGCCGCAGCGACCCGCCCAACGAGGGTGGGCCGCCCCACACTCGCTGCACCGGTGAACCAGCCGTGGCCGTGACATACCAACAGGCTACAAAGCGCCTGTGACACCCGTCCTGAATGCGGGCAAGGCTGGGAACCATCTGTGAAGGCTCGATTAGGCACGGGCCGAAAACTTTCTTGCTGGCAGGCTTTGGTAACCGCGCTGGGGTGCCGATACAACAGATATGCACGCGACCACGGTCAGGGGAACCAGCTCCCCGCGCCAGACCCGCCACCCGATCCCCGACCAACTGGTCGAGCAACTGGACTGGATCGAGTCCACCGGCGCCTATCACCGGGCAGCGCTGGTGAGGCTCGCATCGGCAAGCACCGAAGTAGAGCGCCAGGACGCCGCCAGGGAAGAAACCCTTGCCCGGGAGGTGCACCGGATTGCCGTCAGCCGGCTGCCACCTCCGTAAGCCGGGGCCGCTCGCCGATCGGCTGGGGGGTGGGGAAGGTTGAGCGCGTAGAGCGCGCTCAACC
>JBOGGT010000062.1:0-6166 GCA_050744225.1 Acidimicrobiales bacterium
GCGTCGTGGTGTACCGTGGTGGCTTCACCGTCCACGAGCGAGGTCAGGTTCCGCAGGTAACCTGCGTGCTCAGCCACTTCGCGCGCACGCTCCTCCATGGTCATGGTCCCCTGCGGATCCGGGGTGAATGGATCCGCAGCTTCGACCGGCCTGGGCATCTGGCTGGCCTGGGTACGTGTGTGGGTCAGCGGGAGTGCCATTTACCGATCTCCTTTCTTGAACACCTCTTCGACGAGCCGCTCACCCACGATCTGATCGAATAGGTAGCGCACGGGTAGGCGCAACTGGTCACAGGTCTCCAGGAGGCTGTCGCTCTCCCATCTCGGAACCACCGAGGGCTGCCAGGACGCGTCGAAGTCCAACAGGAAGAACGGGCCTTCGGGCCTAGGAGCGGGCCGTCGGAGCGGTCCGTCAGGGTTGACAAAGAAGCCCGGTTGCGCTGGTTGAGGGCCGAAGCGACAAACCAACTGGCGGTCCTCACCGATCCAGTATTGGGTGACGCCGCTCCAGTTGGAGGCAGGCCATCCTGCCTTGGCCATTGCCAGCGCGCCCGGCGACAGCACGCTTGGTGAAAGCCAGCGGTCCCACTCTGGCGGCTCCAGCCCGCCTACGCGCAGCTCATCGATGTATCGGACACCGACTCGAACGATGCCGGTGGGGCGAAGCAGTCCTTCTGTTACCTTGACCGCGGTCTCCAGCGTCGACCGGAACTCCGGCCAGTTCCCGTAGCGGGTGGTCTCCACTGACATGCTGCCGGCAGTTAGAGCGACTGCGGTCCCTCGTCCCCGGTCGGCGAACCGGAGGATTTGCAGTGCGGGGAAGCTTGGCGGATTGGGCATGACCGCCTGACCAACCAGGTTGAAGGGCATCGGCTGCTGGACCTGCTCGAGGACCCAATCATCACCCAACACCTCACCCATCGCTCGCTGAACCCCCATCGGGATGGGGCCACCGATCTCACCAGGAAAGGTGATTTCGACCGTGACGAGCGCAACGGGAGCACGGGGGTACTTTTCGTGATCCTCAGCAGTCATGACACCTCCTTGCCTGTGGGCTCAACCACAACTGTAACTGGAACAGTATCTGAAACGCTAACCTACTCGGCGGCGTACCCAGGGCCTACCGCACTCATCAAACGGGGATAGCTCAGCCTGGTCTCACGGGCCCATCCAACAGCCGGCCGAGGAAGTCAGCCTGGTCCTTGTCGCGGGCTGGCATCCAGTGGGCGTAGGTGCTCAGCAGCACCTTGGGGTCGTGTCCCAGCCGCCCGGCAATGCTCACCGGGTCGTAGCCCGCTGCCACCAACTGGCTCCCGACGTAATGGCGAAAGTCATGAAGTCGCACCGTGTCGCCGAGACCGGCTGCCCGGCGAAGGCTGATGAACTTGCGGGTCACATGGTTGGGGTGCCAAGGCTGCGCGCCAGCCGGATCACCGCTGAAGACGAAGGCCCTTCGACCGAGGCTTACCCCACAGGCCAGGGCCACTTCGGAGGCTTGAACTCTCTGTGCGCGCAGCGCGGCTGCGGTCACCGCGTCCAGGGCGATCTGGCGGACGCCGGCGGCGGACTTGGGCGACTCGCGGACGTGGATCCCGCCGGGGACGATCTCGATGGCTCGGCGGATGGTGATGGTGGCGTCCTCCAGGTCGACCGCATCCCAGGCCAGCGCGCACAGCTCGCCACGCCGGCGTCCTGTAGCCGCCGACAGTCGCAGGAACGTTGCCCACTCGGGATCGTCGCGCTCAGCCAGGCTCAACAGCTTGCGGCAGGTTTCGGGGTCTGGTGGGGTGATCTCGGCCGGCGGAGCGCTCGGGGGCGACGCGTTCCGAGCCGGGTTTGCCGGGAGCCACTCCCAGCGGACCGCCTGGGCGAGTGCCAGGGAGAGCGCGGTGTGGACCTTTCGCACGGTCGCTGGCGCCAGAGGCCCGCCACCCCCGCCACCCCCGCCGACCGCCGGATGCTGACAGCGTGGCATAGAGGCGGTCGAGGTCGTGCGCCCGAAGCTTGGCGAGGGGGAGGGTCCCAATGACAGGGACGACATGCAGGCGAAGGACCTCGTCGAAACGGGCCGCGGTGTTGCCCGCCATATTCGGGCCGGCCAAGGCCAGCCACTCCCGGCAGGCGTCCGCAACCGTCCGGGCGTCAGTTCCCCGGTCGTGGCGCCCCGCCTCGACCTCGGTAGCCAGCCGGGCCAGGGCCTTACGAGCCTCGGTGACGTTGCGCGCGGTGACCGTCCGAGTCACCTGGCGGCGGCGGCCCGTGACAGGGTCACGACTTGCGTCCACCCGGTGGAACCACCGGTCCTTGCCCCGTTGGGTGACGCTCCCGGCCACGACCAACCTCCCTCGATCACCAGATCACCTCGAATCGGTGGTCAATCTGTGATCAAGTCCTACCACCGGAACGCTCGCAGCGCAAGGATATCGCCTGTGGCCTGTACTTTCTATGGCACCCCCAACGGGATTCGAACCCGTGCTGCCGCCTTGAAAGGGCGGTGTCCTGGGCCGCTAGACGATGGGGGCTTGCACCGAATCGGACTCACTCAGCCTAACCGGCCGGAACCTTCGTGTTGCGGGTGGGCGTCAGAGCGTCCCGAGTGCCAGCAGAGGGCGTTGGGTTGGCGGAAGTGTTTTCGTCCGGGCTTCGCGCGGTGTCCACCCTTCGGTCCGCTCGCTGTCACCTTTGCCTGCCATGCTGTCGGTGGGCCGAGCCATTAGCCGAGGGCGGGCTCGAATAGAACGTTCTTCGTCACGGGGAGGTCTCCGCAACCATGAGCAGCTTTGGTCGTCGTGGAAGGATCCTTCCGGCGTTGGGTGCCGTTGGCATCGCTGCTGGAGGGCTGGCAGCAGTCCAGGGTGCGAAGGTGCCCCTCGGGCAAGCACCCTCTGTCAACGACCCGATCACCCTCAGTGCCGCGGGCGGGACCAGCACTCCGATCAAGCACATGGTGGTGCTCTTCCAGGAGAATGTGTCCTTTGACCACTACTTCGGCACTTACCCGGTCGCCACCAACCCGCCCGGCGAGCCCGCATTCAACGCCAAGGAAGGCACTCCGAGCGTCAACGGTCTCGGCGGGGCCTTGTTGAGCGCGAATCCCAACGCGTCCAACCCGCAGCGCCTGGGCCCGTCCGAGGCGCTCACCTGCGACCAGGACCACGGCTACAGCTCAGAGCAGGCGGCATTCGACCACGGCCTCATGGACTCTTTCGTGCCCGACACCGGCGGGGGGCTCACCCTGGCGAAGTGTCTGAGCGCGGTCGGCAACACGGCTGCGGCGACCGGGTCAAGCCCAAACTACGCGGTGATGGACTACTACGACGGAAACACGGTGACCGCGCTGTGGAACTACGCGCAGGGCTTCGCCATGAGTGACAACGCCTACGGCACCAACTTCGGCCCATCTACCCCTGGGGCGCTGAACGTGACCTCGGCGAACACCTACGGGGCCATCTGCGGACCCGCTAGCGCGGTTCACTTCCCGGCAGGGTCTACAGCCGCCACCTGCCCGGCGGTAACCGTGAGTACCGGGGGCGCCCTGGCGAGGAGCGGCCAGGTGAAGCCTGCGCCAGCGACGCCGACCCTGGGACAGGCGGCTGGGCCCGCCACTGTCTATAGCGATTCGGACCCCTACTACGACATCTGCCCGTATGCGCCCCTGGACAAGAATACGGGTGCCCAGACCATCCAGATGGGCGGCCCCAACATCGGCACCGCCCTGGACAGCGCGGGGGTCACCTGGGGCTGGTTCGAGGGCGGGTTCGACGACGGCTACGTGCCCGGCCACGGCGCGCCGCCCACCACCGCCACCCAAGTCTGTGGTGAGACGCACAAAAACGTCGGCGGCGCTACAGTCGCCGACTACATCCCGCATCACGACCCGTTCCAGTACTACCTGGCAACCGCCAACCCTGACCACCTCCCGCCCACATCGGTGTCCATGATCGGCCACACCGACCAGGCCAACCACAACTACGACCTGGCGGACTTCTGGGCGGCAGCCGATTCGGGCAACATGCCCGCGGTGTCCTACCTCAAGGCCCCCGCCTACGAGGACGGTCACGCCGGCTACTCCGACCCGCTGGACGAGCAACGCTTCTTGACCAACACCATCAACCAGCTGGAGCGCCTTCCCACCTGGCGGTCAACTGCGGTCGTGGTAACCTACGACGACTCCGACGGGTGGTACGACCACCAGCTCGGCCCCATCGTGAGCCAGTCCCAGACCTCGCTCGACTCGCTCAGCGCCACCGGTCAGTGCGGCACCTCGGCCGCCTCCGTGCCCAAGACCAACGGCGGTACCCCCGAGCAGGCCCGCTGCGGGTGGGACAGCGGCTCCCGTTCCTGGTGATCTCGCCGTTCTCCAAGGTTAACTACGTGAGCAGCACCTTTGCCGACCAGAGTTCGGTGGTGAGCTTCATCGAGGACAACTGGGGCCTGGGCAGGCTTGGCGGCGGGGCGGTGGACACTACCGCCGACTCGATGACCTCAATGCTCGACTTCAGCGGGCGCCACGCACCCAAGCTGTTCTTGAAACCCTCCACCGGCGAGCGCATAGCCAGCCAGACAGGAGGCGGCCGTGGGGTTGGCCCCGGCGGTCCCCGGCACCGGTAGGACCGGGGGTTCTAATCGGGCCGCGGGCCGCTGGGCATAGACCCGCGCTGGCCAGGCTGTTGCAGTTATCCACCGAAAATGTGGACAACTGCAACAGCTGGCCTAGCTGCTAGCCCCTGGCACCGGAATTGCTGGGCTGGCTTCGAGGAGCCATTCGACGCCCCCGGGGGTATCACGGACCTCGACGCCGAGCGCGGTGAGCTGGTCGCGCAGGGCGTCGGCGTCCTCGAACCGCCGGGTTGCACGCGCCCGGGATCGTTGCTCCAGGAGCGCCTCCACAAAGGGCCCGACCACCTCACGCTGGTCCCGCGCTCCCACCTTGGCCAACTGCCCCAGCGACAGCACCATCGAGTGAAGGGTGTCGCGCGCCCGGTCGGCCTCGTCTGACTGGAGGGTGTCCCGGGACCAGGCGACGATGTCGTCGTCCAAGGCCAGGATCGCGCGAACCGCGCCGTTGGCATCCCGGTCGCCCACCGCAGTGTCAAATGCCTCTCGGCGTTCCCTGGCACATCCCGCAAGGGACGGAGCACCTGCGCGAGCCCCCGGCCCGACGGAAGTGCCCGTCCCCGGCTCGGCGGAAACTCCGACCCCCACCGGCCCGGCCGAAACTCCAACCCCCACCGGCCCGGCGGATACACCGGCGGCGCCCGCTTGCGCCCGGGTGGCCGGCCTGGTGGTGGACCCACCGCGCGCCAGGTCCTCTGCCGCCTGGGCGAGGTCGGTGATGGGCAGGGTCTGGCCGGCGCCGAAGGTCGCAGAGCTACCCTTGGCGCGCACCGTTACCACGCCCAGGCCCACCACAGAGGCCGAGCCTTCCTCCAGGTCCAGCACCAAGCCGGTGTGTTCGTCGACCCCGAGCACAAAGGAGCCCTCGGGAAGAGAGTCCTCCATCCCCGCCAGCCGCCGCTCGCCCAGGTAGCAAAATCTGGTGTCGTGGTTCCCGCCCTCCGCGTTGTTGTAGTGCGGGATGACCGCCGCGCTAAGCCCGGCGAGGGCCAAAAGGTCCAGGCCCGCCAGCCAGTGAGGGTCGGAGCCGGCCTTGTAGATCTCATAAACCGGGACCGTCGCCACCCCGAGGGTGAGGGCCGCAGCGCTGGCGAAGGTTATCGCCCCCCCCACGCCGCCAACTCGCAGTTTGTCTGCCAAGAGCGAGGGTAGCGCAGAGGCGGCCCACACGCCCAGCGCGTAGGTCGGGCTGCCCGGCCCGGCGAAGACAAAGCTCGCCCCGCTGACCGACTGCACGAATCTCGCCCGTTCCACAGGGTCCTCGATCCCGGCCCGTCGGAAGCTGGCGACCCCCAGGGTCGCGCCGACGCTGTCGCGGAAGTAGGACTGTGCCCGCGCCACGATGTCGTCGGCGTTCTCCTGGAACCCGAACGGAGTGTCCAGCACCACCGCCGGCACCGGTGTCGGCCCCAGGCGCGCGAAGGTCGCCCGGTGGACTTTGACCATGGTGGGGCTGGTCTCGCCCGAGCCCATGACGACCAGCAGCCGGGGCAGCCCGCCCCCGCCATTGCCGGCCTCGCCATTGCCGGCCTCGCCGGCCTCGCCGGCCT
>JBOGGT010000063.1:0-7320 GCA_050744225.1 Acidimicrobiales bacterium
GGCGCAGGAGCACTGCGAGCGGTCGAGGCGAGCGCCCTGGCCGAGGTCCTGCACCGGCTCTCGACCCGTCCCCGCCTGGAAGCGGTCAGGGAGCTGGCCGACGAGCTGGACCGCTTGGACCAGGCCGGCATCCCCGGGCTCAAGCTGCGGGATCTGCTCACCCTTCACACCCTCGACGTGAGGCTGCGAAGGCCAGAGCGCTGGGTCTCAGCCACCGACGCCACCAAGGGCATCACTCGCGGGATGGATTGGCGAGCTGTCCTGAGCGCCTTGGGCTACACCCTGGAGCAGCGCCACCAGCGGGGTCACCTGGCCCGATTCGAGGGGCGTCCGGTGCTCGTGGTGCACCCCAAGGCCGACCCGTCCCAGCTCTCACGCCTCGACCCCGACGGCCGGCCCCCGGAGGGGATGCTGCCTCGAACAGGCGTAGCCGGCCCCCACAGGCGAGCAGCCCGTATGGGGCGCCGTCGGCGGCACAGTCGTTCAGAATTGCACGCAAACTTCTTCATTCTCGAAGGGCTGGTGGTGCCGGATCTGTCCGACGAGGATTACCAGGCCGTTGCGCGGGCTGCGGCTCGGCTTTCGTGCGTCGACGAACGCTTTGCGGACTTCGCCCGGTCCACCGGTGTTGACTGCGGTCCCCTCGCCGAGGACCAAAGCGAGGAGCTGCGGGTGGAGATCGACGCCCGGGTAGCCCGAGCCTGGGAGCTTGATCCTGCCGACCTGGAGGTCATGTTCGCCGACTTCACCCTCGACGCCGTGCCTCTGGCCTACCGCCGAGCGTTGGGCGAGGGCCTGGAGGCATTGCGCGGCGGAGCCCGGGCATGAGCGACTCGACCCTGGTCACACGCGCTCGGATACAGAACTACAAGAGCATCAAGGCTTGCGACGTGAGCCTTGGCCCCCTGTCATTCCTGGTGGGGCCGAACGGCGCGGGCAAGTCCAACTTCTTGGACGCCCTGCGCTTCGTCGCCGACAGCCTGGACAACTCGGTGGAGCTGGCCCTGCGCGAACGTGGAGGGGTGAACGAGGTCCGCCGTCGCTCCAAAGGGCACCCGACGCACTTTGGCATCCGGCTCGAATTCGTGCTCGCCTCGGGGGCGAGGGGTCACTACGCCTTCCGCGTCGGCGCCAAATCCAAGGGCGGATTCGAGATCTCCGACGAGGAGTGCGAGGTGACCGAGCCCGAGGTCCTGGCACAGCCGAGGTTCTTCCGGGTCCAGGGCGGTGCCGTCGACACCAACGCTGGGGCCACCCTGCCAACCAGCGCGGATCGCTTGTACCTGGTAGTGGCCAGCTCGCTACCCGCCTTCCGCCCGCTTTTCGACGCCCTTTCCCGGATGCGGTTCTACAACCTCAATCCCGGTCAGATCAGGGAGCTGCAACCACCAGACGCGGGCAACTTGCTGGCCCGTGACGGCTGGAACCTGTCCAGCGTCCTCGGCGAGATGGCGGCCCAGCGTCCGGAAACCAAGATGAGAGTCGAGGAGTACCTGGCCAAGGTAGTGAGCGGGGTGGCGGGTGTGGACAAACGATCCGTCGGTCCGCGCGAGACCCTGGAGTTTCGCCAGCAAGTGGCGGGCTCCGCCGATCCTTGGCGCTTCGCCGCCTCCAACATGTCCGACGGCACGCTGCGGGCGCTGGGGTTGTTGGTGGCGATTTTCCAGCGCCGCGATGGCCTCTACCCGCCCGTGTCCCTGGTCGGGATCGAGGAGCCTGAGGTGGCCCTGCACCCCGCGGCGGCTGGCGTCCTGCTCGACGCCCTGCGCGAGGCCAGCGGGCGGGTCCAGGTGTTGGTCACCAGCCACAGCCCGGACCTGCTGGACAACCCGGCGATACCGACCGAGGCCCTGCACGCAGTCAGCTCCGACGCGGGGGTGACCACCATCGGGGCATTGGACGAGGTTGGCCGCAGCGCGCTCACCGACCGATTGTTCACTCCCGGCGAGCTGTTGCGCCTCGACCAGCTGGTGCCGGACGAAACCTCTCGGACCACTGCCCAGAGCGACCAGATGCGCCTTTTTGACACCGCGCCCTGGTGAGCGCGGTCTCGATAGTGCGGGTCCCGGTTATTGCCTGCGTGGTGGAGGGCCACGGCGAGGACGAGGCGCTGCCTGTTCTCATCCGGCGTATCACGAGGATGCTGGAGCCGCCGATCTATCCGGTTATCCCCTCGCCGCTGAGAGTGGGTAAGGATCGGCTGATCAAGGCCGGGGAGCTGGAGCGTACCGTCGACTTGGCCGCACGCAAGGTGCGCAGCGCCGGCCCAGAAGGGTCCGGGGGCGTGCTGGTGCTGATCGACGCCGACGACCACTGCCCGGCCGAGCTGGGCCCTGCGCTGGCCAGGCGTGCCCGGGATGCCAGCGGCGACGTGGCCGCATCGGTAGTGCTTGCCAAGCGCGAGTTCGAAGCCTGGTTCCTGGCGGGGGCAGCTTCCCTACGGGGCAAGCGTGGGCTGTCGGAAGACATCGAGCCTCCTACGGCGCCTGAGGAGGTCCGCGGGGCGAAGGAGTGGCTGGGAAAGCACATGGTGTCCAGTCGTATCTACTCTCCAACCGTGGACCAGCCAGGTCTTACCGAGGCTCTCGACCTCGATGCGACCCGCCTGGGATCGCCTTCTTTTGCAAGGTGCTGGCGCGAGATCGTCCGGCTGGTGAGCGGACCCGTGAGCTGATGCCCGGCCGCCCGTACCTTCTGGAGAACCTGAGTGCGCAAACGTCCCACGCCACCGCCCTGGCCTTTCTGGCCGCGGACTTGCCGAGCGCTCATCCCCTGGCTGTGGCGACGGGCTACGTGAACTTGTCGGGACTGACCAGCTGGCGGAGATCATCACGACAAGCGAGCGCCCGGTCCGCCTCCTGTTGGGCGCCTGTCCCGAGCCAGGCCTCGGGGAAACGCTTGCACTCCTGCCCTTCCAGCGCGCCATGTTCGGCCTCGCGCACGAGCGGGACCTGGCGCGCTTCCCCCCGAGCCGGGCCGCGGCACGACTCGCAACCATCAGCGAATGGTTGACGGGGGAGGGCGTGGAGGTCCGGCGCTACCTTTCCAAATTCCTACATGGAAAGGCGTACCTGTTCGGGACTGCCCACGATGGCCGGGCCGCGCTGGTCACCTCGGCGAACCTCACCGGCGCCGGGCTGTGGGAAGCTGCAGTGGACTTCAAGGCCGAGCTGGGCGCCTTGTTGTTCCCCGATGCTGGCCTCCTCTCTCCCCAGACTGTGTATTTGCGGGCGCTGCTGGAGCTCTACGGATCCGAGCTGGAGGCTGCCTCAGCCACGCCACCACTGTCGAGCGTCTCGCTGGCCAGCTTTCAACGCGACGGCGACGAGCGGGCCCGGTCGATCCTGGCTCGCCACCGCATGACGCCTTCCTCGTGGCGTGGGAGGCGGGGGTGGTCCCGTCGAAGTCGGCGCTGCGGGCGGCGGTGGCCGAGGAGGCCGACGACGCCGGGATTGCTGCATGGGTCGCCGAGACGCTCTTGGAAGACCCCGAGTCCAGGCCGGTCACCGACTTCTCTCCTGATTATCGCGACCACGTCCGCTCCGACCGCGAGCTGCTGTGCCGCATCAGGGACCGCCTTGCCCTCCTCGACGCCACCAGCGACCCCAAGCTGACATCACTGGTCGACATACTCGAATCCTGCCCGTCGGCGAAGGGTCGCGGTGTTCGCCACCTTTGCCGACACGGTCCGATACCTGGACGAGCACCTGGCTGCTGAGGTGGGCGGCCGGTCCCGGGTCACGGTGATCGGAACTGCCACTGATCCCGACACCCGCAGCGCGGCCCTGGGACGGTTCTGCCCCAGGACCGTCGTGCGCCCGGACTATGTGCCTCCTGCTGGAGAGGTCGACATGCTTATCTCCACCGACATCTTGTCCGAAGGCCAGAACCTCCAGCAAGCCGCGGCTGTGGTGAGCTATAACATGCCCTGGAACCCTCAACGGGTGGTCCAACGAAACGGTCGTATGATCCGGCTCAAGAGCGCGCATGCCGAGGTGTACTTGACCACCATGTTGCCCACCCCCGGTGACCTCGACGAGCTGCTCCGCCTGGAGGCCACCATCCGGCGCAAGATCCTGGCTGCCAGCCTTTATGGGATGGAGAGCGAGGTCATCCCCGGTGCCGATCCCGAGGCAGAGCTGCGCAGCTACGCGGAGGCGCCGCCGGGGACGCTGCTGCCGCGGGCCTGGACCTGGAATCGGCGTGGCGAGTGGCGGTGGCCAGCATCGTAACGGAGCACAACCGCCGGGCCGATCCTCGCTATGCCCAAGAGCGGATCGGGCCCGCTCAGCAGTTCGCCCTGGGGCTGTTGCGGGACCCGAGCGTCTCCCTGCCGGCGGGGGCCGCTGCGGCCGAGGAGGCTTTGGTAATCGAGCGCAGCTCCACGGTTCGCCAGGCTCTGGTCCAGATCCGCAACGACCTCTCGGCGGAGCTGGTCTCTCGGGATGATGAGCCCGAAGGGTCGTCGAGGTAGTGAAGTCCTTCGGCCTTCAGCCCGTCGAGGCTGCGCTGCCCCTGGAGCCGATCACCGAGGACGACGTGGGCGTGGTCTGTTGGATAGGCGTGTTGCCTGCGTAAACGCTCCAGCCACGGCCTGAACCCAGGGGCCAGCATGGCGAAAGACCCGGTCCTGAGTTCCTAACGGAAGTCAAGTCGGATTCAAGGCAACCACCGAAACGTGCGTACGACTCTTGAGTTGTTCCCGGCGCGGCGCGCCACCGTTGCTGCAAGCGGACCCATGGAGCGGAAGAGAGCTTGCCGGTCAGCCCAACATCTCCCAGGCGCGGGAGCGGCGCCCAAGCCCCAACGTCCCCAAGGGCGGATGCGACCACAGGCCGGGCTAGTCTGAGTCTTGAAAGTCAGTGACTCGATCCAGCCGCTGCGCCGCGTAGGCGAACCGGGCTCTGAGCTTGCTCAGGCCAGGTCCGAAATGGGCCTCAAGGATATCGCCGTGCGAAGCTAGCAACTCGAGCTTGTAAATGTCGTGGGCGACGAGTTCAGTGATGGGCACAACCAGTCCAGGGTGGCTTGTCCACGCTGCACGGCTGGACCTGCCGCTTGAGACGATCCCGGCCACGACCTCTCGGTTGTCAACGCTCAGCACGAGCCACCGGCCCCCGAGCCCGCTCGTTACCTCGTCGGTTAGGGGATGGGAGTACACTTGGGCGAACGGAAAATTCGGCTCTCCGTACGCCACGGCGAAGATCTCGACCCCACGACCAGCAACGTCGGCGAGGTCGTCGCGAAGCTCGACAGCGTCTGGCTCCCAGATCTCTATGAGGATGCGATGCTGGGCCGATCGGACGAGTTGTCGTGCTCGGGCCAAGATATCGGTGCGTCCTTCGATGTCCCAGATGACTGCGTTGCCACCCACTTGGGCTGCGTAGTCAGCCATCGCCGCCTGAGCTGCGTTGCATCGCTGATCGTTTTCGGCCCTCATGCGATCAATTAGTTCCTTGGGTGGTAGTGCTCCATACAGCAAGGGATCACTTCGCGCCACATGCACTGCTCCGCTGCTGACCAAGGAGGACAACACCTCGTACACCTTCGAGCGCGGAACTCCGGAGCTCTTTGCCACCGCGTAGCCCGACAACGGTGCCTCGTCTGCGAGCGTGAGATAGGCCCGTGCCTCCCAAGTGGTCATACCAAGTGCTTCCAGGTGTCGAGCTGCAGCCTCGCGATCCTTGCCTGGCATTGTCCTCCCCCCATCCCCAGTGGCCCCGTCCGAGACGGCGCTCACACCCGGCTTGACGAGCATGCTTTCATAAGGCCGCGCTTGACACTATGCGGCCCACGTAGGATACTGGACGTAACTCCGACAGTGGTGTCGTAACAAGGAGACCAACATGGTAACTATCTCATGAAGGCGTTGCTTGCTGGCGGGATCGAGAGCCTGTCGTCGGGAAGAGTGCTGGTGGTCGTGCCGATCCGATCGACCCGAAATGATGTCGTGGCGACCCTTGGTCCCGCGGGCACGAGCAGCGAGGCGGCTGGTCACGCCCTGTCTCAGATGCTCGCCGTGGACCCTGACGGCGAGTCGGAAGCAGCCAGTCCCGTGGCGCTTTACCCCTCCTACGAGGCAGCTAGCTCCGCGGTCCTCAACGAGAGCGCAGCACGGCTGCTCGTGGCAAACGCCTACCACGGAGTCAACGCATTCTACATGGAACCCCGGCTGGCCTTGGAGTGCGCGTTCGTCTTTGACCCACCTCAGTATGGAGTCGCAGCCAGATCTGTCGACCCGCTTCCGTTTCGCACCCGTGTCGCGACCCATCCGGCGCCCGAAGCACTACTGCACCAGCTACCGGTGGCGGGCACCATGGTGGCCGAGGTGGAATACGTGCTCTCGACGAGCGCCGCCGCCGCACTCGTAGCCCAAGGCGGTGCAGACCTGGCGCTGACCACGGCACCCGCAGCGCGATTGCACGGGCTGCACTTCGTCTCGGGAACCCGATGTATCCGTATGTTGTGGTCGGTTTTCGTCCGCCAGGTGACGCTCAGTGAAACACGGACATCCTGGTGAGCGTCATTGAGCGGGACTTCAAAGTGGTGATCGTGGTTGACGCCGCTCTCGCTCCAGGTCTCGCCACCAACACCGCTGCGGTGCTCGCCCTCACGCTAGGCAGTCGGGTCGAATCTCTCATTGGACCCGACGTCAAGGACGCCGACGGAGGCCTCCACCTGGGCATCACCACAGTCCCGGTTCCGGTGTTGGTCGCGAACGGCGCCATCGTCAGACAGATTCGGGCCAGGGCGATGGAGGCGCTTGACGAACGGCTCTTGGTAGTGGACTTCACCGACTCGGCCCAACGGACACACACTTATGACGACTACGTCGCTCTCCTGGCGACCTTGACTGAGGACCAGGTCACCTACCTTGGCGTAGCGCTCCACGGTCCGCGCAAGCTTGTTCAGCGGCTGACCGGCAGCTTGCCGCTACTTCGATGAACGCGGCCGTTCTGACAGCGATGTGCAGCGTTCCAGCAGGCAAGTTTCGCCGAGGGTCCACCTGTTCGCCTGACGAGCAGCCGGAGGCCGAGATCGAGCTGAGCAGCTTTTACATCGACACGACGCCCGTGACCAACGGTCTGTTCGGCGCCTTCATCGATGATGGTGGATACCGCAAACCCTCTCTGTGGACACCAACCGGCTGGTCCTTCGTCGCCGAGCACGGCCTCCAGGCGCCCAACTACTGGCATGACCCGATCTGGGGTGTCGACGACATGCCAGTCACCGGAGTGAGCTGGTGGGAGGCACTAGCCTTCGCTCGCTGGATCGGCAAGACCCTTCCCACAGAGGCCCAGTGGGAGTACGCTTGGCGTG